>NZ_DASVOK010000304.1:0-3460 GCF_036383415.1 Rudaea sp.
GGCGCTTGAACCCGCGTCCGCGAGCGCCTCGGCGCCGAACGACGCCAGCGCCAGCTCGCGTTCGAGCGGCGTCAGATCGCTGGCGCGGCTTTCTTCGAGCGTCGGCTTCACCATGTGCTCACCTTGCCGAGGGCCGCGGCGACGCGCTCCCAGCGTGTATCGATGCCGGCGTCCACTTCGCCGCTGCCGGACTGCGCGCGGCAGCCGCCGCGTTCGATCGCCGGATCGGTGCGCACGGTCCAGCCGCGCGTTTGCAGTTCTTCCATCAGATAGGCTTCGACGACCGGCAGATCGGCGGGACTCACGACCAGCGCCGGTGCGCCGATCAGCGCGGGTTCGGCGGCGAGCACCTCGCGCGCGGCGGCGATCAGCGCGGTCGGGTCGTGCTGCACGTGCTGGCGCACCACCTGTTGCGCGATGTCGAGCGCGAGCGCGACGAGCGTCTCCGAAATCGCGCCTTGAGCGCCGTCGAGCGCGGCCTTGAAGGTCTCCGCGAGCGCCGCGAGCCGGGCGGCTTCCTCGCGCGCTTCGCTTTTGCCCTGCTCGAAGCCTTGCGCGTGGCCTTGCTCGTAGCCCGCCTGATAGCCGAGCGCCTGGCCCGCGACGTGGCCGGACGCGATGCCCTGCGCATGCGCGGCTTCGCGCAGACGTTCGAGTTCGGCTTCGAGCGCGCCTTCGTCGACTTCGGAGGGCGGCGGCGCGGGCGGCGCCGGATCGAACGAGGCCATCTCCCAGCGCTGGTAGGCCGAGAGGCTTTCCTTTGCCGTGGAGTTGCGATTAGACATATGCATCTTCCGCCTTGCCGCCAATCACAATCTGGCCGCTTTCCGCCAGGTTGCGCACGATCTGCAGGATGCGGCGCTGCTGCGTCTCCACTTCGGAGACGCGAACCGGGCCGCGCGCGTCGAGGTCTTCGGCGAGCAGTTCCGCGGCGCGCTGCGACATGTTCGACAGGAATTTCTGACGCAGCGCGGGCGGCGCGCCCTTCAGCGAGATGATCAGCGCCTCGGATTCCACTTCCTTCAACAGCAACTGGATCGCGCGGTCTTCCAGGTCGAGCAGGTTCTCGAACACGAACATCTGGTCGACGATCTTCTGTGCGAGTTCCGCGTCGTACTGACGGACGTTCTCGATGACGCCTTCCTCGTGGTTGCTCGACATGAAGTTGAGAATTTCCGCGGCCGTGCGGATGCCGCCCATCGGGCTGCGCTTCAGGTTGTCGCTGCCGGACAGCAGGCCGGTCAGCACGTCGTCGAGTTCGCGCAGCGCCGCCGGCTGGATGCCGTCTAGCGTCGCGATCCGCAGCAGCACGTCGTTACGCAGACGGTCCGTGAAGCACGAGACGATTTCCGACGCCTGATCGCGGTCGAGGTGAACCAGAATCGTCGCGATGATCTGCGGATGCTCGTTCTTGATCAGTTCGGCGACCGCCGGCGAATCCATCCACTTCAGGCCTTCGATACCGCTGGTATCGCTGCCTTGCAGAATCCGGTCGATGATCGCGCCGGCCTTGTCGTCGCCGAGCGCCTTGGTCAGCACGGAACGGATGTACTCGTTCGAATCCAGCGACATGCCGGTGTGCTTTTCCGCCTCGCGCACGAACTCGTGCAGCACGACGTCGATTTCCTCGCGTGTCACGGCCTTCATCGCGGCCATCGCGACGCCGATCTTCTGGACTTCGCGCGGTCCGAGAAACTTGAATACCTGCGCGGCTTCTTCCTCGCCGATCGACATCAGCAGAAGCGCGCTCTTCATTACGCCTTCAGCGCTCATCGGTCACCCAATTCTTGACGACAGTTGCAACGATTTTCGGGTCCTGGCGCGCGATGTTGCGCGCGAACTCCAGGTTCCGCTCATATTTGTGTTTCGCATTTTCCAGCGCCAGCAGCTCGCTGTCGCCGTTGTCCAGCTCGATGCCGCTGTGCGCGCGCTCCGCGACCGGAATGCCGTCGAGCAGGATCGGCTCGTCCGGCGACGGCAGCGCCGCGGCGACGACCGGCTCCGGCGGCGGGAACGCGCGGCGCAGCGCCGGCTTCACCATCACGAAGTACAGGAACAGGGCCACCGCGCCGATGCCGAGATAAGTCGCGATCTGCTTATACAGCGCGAGCATGTCCGGCGTGCGCCACCACGGCAGGTCCGCGTTCGGGTCGAGGTCGGCGGTGAACGGGCTGTTGACCACGTTGACCGAGTCGCCGCGCGCCGCGTCGAAGCCCATCGCGTCCTTCACGAGCTGGTTGACCTGCGCGAGCTTGTCGGCGGTGACCGGCTGCATCGTCGCGTGGCCCTTGGCGTCGACCACGCGCAGATAGTTGACCACCACCGCCACCGACAGACGCTTGATGCCGCCCATCGGCTGCTCCAGGTGACGCACGGTCTTGTCCAGCTCGTAGTTCGTGGTCATGTCCTTGCGGTCGCTCACCGGCGTCGTCGTGACGCCGCCGCTCGCACCGTTCGGCGCATTGACCGGAGCCGAGGCCGGCTGCGGCGGCTGATTCGACAGCGCGCCCGGCACGCCCGACGCGCCGGCTTGCGACATTTCGCTCGCCGTGCTCGATTGCTGGCTGCGAATCGCGGCCTGCTGCGGGTTGCCGTTCGGGCCGAAGTTTTCCGAAGTCTGTTCGCTGCGCGAGAAGTCGATGTCGGCGCTCACTTGCGAATGCGCGTTGCCGCCGCCAAAGAGCGGCGCGAGGATCGCGTCGATGCGCTGCTGCGTGTTGCGCTCGATCTGCTGACGGTACTTCAGTTGCGACGCGTCGAGCCCGCTGCCCGTCGAAGGCTGCGTGAGCAGGTTGCCGTCCTGGTCGAGAATGGTCACGCCCTTGACCGGCATTTCCGGCACCGCCGACGACACCATGTGCGTGATCGCCAGCACCTGGCCTTCGTCGAGCGCGCGGCCGGGAAACAGATTGACGAGCACCGAAGCCGACGGCGCTTCCTTGTCGCGCACGAACACGGACGGCTTCGGAATCGCCAGGTGCACGCGCGCCGACTTCACCGACGAGATCGATTCGATCGTGCGCTCCAGTTCGCCTTCCAGCGCGCGCTGATAGTTGATCTGCTCGGCGAACTGGCTGATGCCGAACTTCTGGTTGTCCATCAGTTCGAAGCCGACCGAGCCGCTTTTCGGCAGTCCCTGCGACGCGAGGCGCAGGCGCATTTCGTGCACCTGCTCGGCCGGCACGAGGATCGCGCCGCCCGCGTCGGAGAACTTGTAGGGAATGTTGGCCTGCTGCAGCGCCGTGATGATGGCGCCCCCGTCGCGGTCGGACAGATTGCTGTAGAGCACCTTGTAGTCCGGCGCGCGCGACCACAGGAACAGGCCCGCCACCACGGCGACCAGCAAGGCCACGGCGAAGATCAGCGGGGCGCGCGGGTTGCCGCGCATTTGCGCGAGGCCGGACAGGCGCTGGCCGAAATTGCCGCCGAGGCCGCCCAGGTCCGCGTTTCCGCCGGGCTG
>NZ_DASVOK010000305.1:0-2151 GCF_036383415.1 Rudaea sp.
GCTGCCGCGACGCGGCGGCGGCCGGATGCCGCCGCGTCGCGGCACCACCCAACGCTCGGCGAGCTTGCCCGGATTTTTTGTTAAAGTGTTCATGGGATCACATCTTGGGCGTTCGATTTGGAGCAGCCCACCTAAATTCCGCCGCAATCGTTCAGTAACATGACCCGTCGTTCACGCGGCGGACGCAAACTCCCGCCATTCTGCGCTTTTCGATGATCGCACCATGAACGAAACGGAACTGAAAGCGCTCAGCAGGGACTGGCCCGGCGTCGCCAGCGCGGTCAAATGGGACGACGACCTGGTCTTCACCGTGTCCGGCAAGATGTTCGTGGTGTACTGCCTGCACGGTCCGCATCGCGGGCGCATCTCGTTCAAGGTCGATGCCGAGCGCTTCCTCGAACTGACCGACCAGCCCGGCATCGTGCCGGCCGCGTACATGGCACGCGCATTCTGGGTGTCGATCGCCGAGCCCGACCGCTTCGCACGCGCGAAGATCGGCGAGTTCGTGCAGCGTTCGTACACGCTCGTGCGCGCCGGTCTGAGCAAGCGCCAGCAGGCAGCGTTGAGTGCGGCCGATGCCGTCGCCAAACCATGAACCAGGGAACCACCGCATGTCGGGCAAAGCCGATTCGTTGAGAACGATCTTCTACGCACTCGGCGCGAACTTCGCGATCTTCCTCTCCAAGGCTGCCGCCGCGGTCATCACCGGTTCGGGCGCGATGACCGCCGAAGCGGTGCATTCGCTGGCCGACTGCGGCAACCAGTTGCTGTTGCTGCTCGGATTGAAACAGGCCAAGGCGCCGCCGTCGCCGGACTATCCACTCGGCCGCGGCAAGGAAATCTACTTCTGGTCGTTCCTCGTCGCGCTGCTGCTGTTCAGCGTCGGCGGCGCGTTCTCGATCTACGAAGGCCTGCACAAGCTGCACGATCCCGAGCCGGTGAAATGGCCGTGGCTCGCGGTCGGCGTGCTCGCATTCGGCATCGTCGCCGAGAGTTTCTCGATGGCCGGCTGCATGCGCGAGGTCAACAAGGCGCGCGGCGCGCATTCGCTGTGGCACTGGTTCCGCGAAAGCCGGCAGAGCGAACTCATCGTCATCTTCGGCGAAGACCTCGCCGCGCTGCTCGGCCTCGTCTTCGCCCTGCTCGCCGTGCTGCTGACCGTGCTGACCGGCAATCCGATCTTCGATGCGGTCGGCACGCTCGCCATTGGTATTCTGCTCGTCGTCGTCGCCGTGTTCGTCGCGATCGAGGTCAAGGCGCTGCTCGTCGGGCAGAGCGCCGATGCCGAGGTCAACGCCGCGATCCGTGCATTCCTCGATGGCCGTCCGGAGATCGCGCGCGTGTTCAACCTTATCACCCTGCAGCTCGGCAGCGAGATCATGGTCGCGGTCAAGGCGCAGATGCGCGGCAACCTGTCCGACCGCGGTGTGGTCGAGGCGATCAATGTGGTTGAAGCCGCAATGAAGCAGCGCTTCCCCGAGATCCGCTGGAGTTTCTTCGAGCCGGACGTGGCCGATTGACGCGACCTGCGCCGCGGGTCACTCGATCAGCGCGGCGACGTGGGCCGCGGCCGACTGGCGCAGCGCGGTCACGCTGTAGCCGCCTTCGAGGCTCGAGATCACGCGCCCCTGCGCATGCTTGCGCGCGATGTCGACGAGTTCGCGTGTGATCCAGTCGTAGTCGGGCGCACCGAGGTTGAGGTTCGCGAGTGGGTCGAGATAGTGCGCGTCGAAGCCGGCCGAGATGAGTATGAGTTGAGGGCGGAAACGCTCGACCGCAGGCAGGACGATGTCGCGGCAGGCCTCGCGGAACGCGAACGAGCTCGATGCCGCCGGCAGCGGCGCGTTGACGATGTTGCCGACGCCGGTTTCGTTCTCCGTGCCTGTGCCCGGATACAGCGGCGACTGGTGGGTGGAGGCGTAGAGCACGCGCGGCTCGCGCCAGAAGATGTCCTGCGTGCCGTTGCCGTGGTGCACGTCGAAGTCGACGATGGCGACGCGTTCGAGCCCGCGCGCGAGCGCGTGCGCGGCGCCGACGGCAACGCTGTTGAACAGGCAGAATCCCATCGGCGTATTGCGCGTGGCGTGGTGCCCGGGCGGACGCACCGCGCAGAACGCGCGCGTCGCGTTGCCGTCGAGCAGCGCATCGACC
>NZ_DASVOK010000306.1:0-3005 GCF_036383415.1 Rudaea sp.
CGGCACCGAGGCATAGGTTTCGGTGTTGTTGATCGTCGTCGGCTTGCCGTACAGGCCGAAGCCGGCCGGGAACGGCGGCTTGAAGCGCGGTTGGCCCTTCTTGCCTTCGAGCGATTCCATCAGCGCGGTTTCCTCGCCGCAGATGTAGGCGCCCGCGCCGAGCGCGGTGTAGATGTCGCAATCGATGCCGCTGCCGCCAATGTTCTTGCCGAGCAGGCCTGCGGCATAGGCTTCCTTCAGCGCCGCTTCGAAATGCTCGAACGGCTCGTGGTGGAATTCGCCGCGCAGATAGTTGTAGGCGACGGTCGAACCGGTCGCGTAACAGGCAATCGCCAAGCCTTCGACAACCGCGTGCGGATTGAAGCGCAGGATGTCGCGGTCCTTGCAGGTACCCGGCTCGGACTCGTCCGAATTGCACAGGATGTACTTCTGCATCGTGCCTTTTGGCATGAACGACCACTTCAACCCGGTCGGGAAGCCGGCGCCGCCGCGGCCGCGCAGCGAACTCTTCTTCAGCTCGTCGACGATCGAAGCCGGATCGGGCTTCTCGGCGAGGATCTTCTTCCACGCCTTGTAGCCATCGACTTTCAGATAACTGTCCATCGACCACGGCGTGTCGAAGTTCAGCGTCGTGTAGACGACCTGGTATTCCTGCGGTGCGGGGCCCACTGCCATAGATATTTGCCTTCAAAACCGGGCGCGACCGATTTGGATAAGATCGGTCGCACCCCTACAAGTTCTTATTTCAATCCGTCGAGAATCTGGTCAACCGACTCCGGCGTCAGCTTCTCGTGATAGTGGCCATTGACCACCATCATCGGCGCGCCGCAGCAAGCCGCAAGGCATTCCTCTTCCTGCTTGAGATAGACGCGGCCGTCCGGCGTCGACTCGCCGACCTTGATGCCGAGCTTCTTCTCGCAATGCTTGAGGATGCCCTCGCCACCGTTGAGCCAGCACGAGATGTTCGTGCACACGGCAACGTTGTTGCGTCCGACCGGCGTGGTTTCGAACATCGAGTAGAAGCTCGCCACTTCGTAACCCCACACCGCGGGCAGGCCGAGGTACTTCGTCACCGCCGCAATCAGTTCGTCGGTCAGGAAGCCACCGTTCTGTTCCTGCGCCGCGAACAGCGCCTGGATCAACGCCGAGCGCTTGCGATCGGGCGGAAACTTGGTCAGCCAGTGATCGATGTGTTCGCGCGTGTGCGCATTGAGTGCGACGAGCGGATCGACGTCCTTGACTTCAGCGTAGTGATTGGTTGCTTTCATCGATCGACTTCTCCGAAGACGAGATCGTAGGTGCCGATCATCGCGACGACGTCGGGCAGCATGTGGCCGCGCACGATCGCGTCCATGGACGAGAGATGGGCAAAGCCCGGCGCGCGCAGCTTCACGCGGAATGGCTTGTTCGCACCGTCGGAAATCAGATAGCAGCCGAACTCGCCCTTCGGCGCCTCGACCGCAGCGTAGGTCTCGCCCGCGGGCACGCTGTAGCCTTCGCTGAACAGTTTGAAATGATGGATCAACGCTTCCATGTCGTCCTTCATTTCCTCGCGCGAGGGCGGCGCCACCTTGAAGTTGCGCACGATCACCTCGCCCGGATTCTTCTTCAGCCAATCCACGCACTGCGCGACGATGCGGTTCGACTGGCGCATCTCCTCGACGCGCACGAGGTAGCGGTCGTAGCAGTCGCCCTGCACGCCGACCGGAATGTCGAAATCCATCCTGTCGTACATCGCGTAGGGCTGCTTCTTGCGCAGGTCCCACTCGATGCCGGAGCCGCGCAGCATCGCGCCGGTCATGCCCCAGGCCAGCGCCTGTTCAGGCGGCACCACGCCGATGCCGACCGTGCGCTGTTTCCAGATGCGGTTGTCGGTCAGCAGCGTTTCGTACTCGTCGACCTTCGTCGGGAAATCCTTGGCGAAGGCTTCGATGAAATCAAGCAGCGAACCTTCACGCCATTCGTTGCGGCGCTTGAGATCCTCGCCCTTGTGCCAACGCGACTCCTTGTACTGCGGCATGCGATCGGGAAGGTCGCGATAGACGCCGCCGGGACGATAGTAGGTCGCGTGCATGCGCGCGCCCGACACCGCCTCGTAGCAGTCCATCAGCTCCTCGCGCTCGCGGAACGCATAGAGGAACACCGCCATCGCGCCGAGGTCGAGCGCGTTCGACCCGATCCACATCAGGTGGTTGAGGATGCGCGTGATCTCGTCGAACATCGTACGGATGTACTGCGCGCGCACCGGTGCCTCGATGCCGAGCAGCTTTTCGATTGCACGCACGTAGGCGTGCTCGTTGCACATCATCGACACGTAGTCGAGGCGATCCATGTAGCCGATCGACTGGTTGAACGGCTTCGACTCGGCCAGCTTTTCGGTGCCGCGGTGCAGGAGTCCGACGTGCGGATCGGCACGCTGGATCACCTCGCCGTCGAGCTCGAGCACGAGGCGCAGCACACCGTGCGCCGCCGGATGCTGCGGGCCGAAGTTGATCGTGTAGTTCTTGATTTCTTGCATTGTGGAGGTGCGCCTGTCTACTTCGCCGCGGCGTTCACCGCCCCTTCCGCCTGCGCCTGGTCGTAGCGCGAGTCGTGGCGTACCACGCGCGGCACGCCGACGCGCGGCTCGACGCTGGTCACCGGCTCGTAGATCACGCGGCCAAGCGCCTCGTCGTAGCGCACCTCGACATTTCCGATCAACGGGAAATCCTTGCGGAACGGATGGCCGACGAAACCATAGTCGGTGAGGATGCGGCGCAGGTCCGGATGCCCTTCAAAGACGATGCCGAACAGGTCGAACGTCTCGCGCTCGAACCAGTTCGCGCCGGGCCACAACGACACCAGCGACGGCACCACCGGCAACGCGTCGTCCTGCGCATGGCAGCGCAGGCGCACGCGCTGGTTGTTCTTGACCGAAAGCAATTGCACGACGGCGACGAAGCGCTTGTGCCCTGCGCCGACGATAGGACGATTCGACCATTGGAAACGGCCCGGGCCCTCGCCTT
>NZ_DASVOK010000307.1:0-18452 GCF_036383415.1 Rudaea sp.
CCGGCGCGGTTGAAGCGGCCGACGGCCTCGATCGTGCGATCGCCGCCGCCTCGGCCGCGGTCGAAACCGAACTCGCTCGCTCGCGCGCAGCCGCGATCCGCGATGCGACGGACACGCAGGAGTCGTCTCCGCAACGCATCGCCGAACGCGTGGTCGGTGTCGTCGAACGCACCGAGACGGGAGCGCGCATCGTGTTCGAAGTCGAGATCGACGAAGGCCTGCGCGCGCCGATCGCCGAGGACGATCTCACCGAAATCCTCGGCGCGCTGATCGAGAACGCCGCGCGCTTCGCGCGCCGCCGCGTGCGCATCGCCGGTGCACGGGAACACGGGCTGACGCTCGTCGTCGAAGACGACGGACAGGGTCTCGACATCAGCGCCGAGACCGCACTGATGCGCGGCGGCCGCCTCGACGAGGCGGGCACGGCGCATCATGGCCTGGGTTTGTCGATCGTGCGTGATCTCGTCGAAGCGACCGCGGGTGAAATCGCGCTGGGTCATTCCGCGGAACTGGGCGGGTTGCGCGTCGCGCTGACCTGGCCGCAGACGCGGCTCGCCGACCGATGAAAAACGGCCGATCCGCCGTGAGGTGCGGATCGGCCGGCCGGACAGCGATCCGCTCAGGGCGAATCGCCGAACGCTTCGCTTTTCCAGGTCCCGCTCAGAAATCGACGCGACCGGTGAACTTCAGCGTGCGCGGCTTGCCGTAGCCGAGGTAACCGGCGCCGGCAGCGCTCCAGTAATCCTTGTCGCCGAGGTTCTCTACGTTGAGCTGCAGCGTGGTCTTCGCACCGAACCATTGCGTCGTCGTGTAGCGCACACCGGCATTGAAGGTGATGTAGCTCGGAATGTATGCCTGGTCGAGGTTGTTGACCGCGCGGCGAGCGGTGTAATAGGCGCCGGCGTTGAAGCTCCAGCCGGGCAGGGCTTCGGGGTGATAGTCGGCGAACAGGCTACCCGTCGTCTTCGGCGTGTTCTCCGGCGTCTTGCCGATCAGCGCGGTGTTCGCGGCCTTGCGCAATTCGGCATCGAGGAACAGCGCGGATGCGTAGATTGACCATTCCGGCGTCAATTCGCCGTTGAGCGAGAAATCCATGCCCTGATAATGCGTGCGCCCGTCCGCGACGAAGACGTTGGCCGTGTTGACGTAGGCGGAGCCACGTTCGATTTCGAACAGCGACGCCGACACGGTCATGCCGGACCAGGCTTCGCTGCGTACGCCGAGTTCCTTCTGCTTGCTCACGGCCGGCGGCAAGGTCATCAAGGCGTTGACCGCGGTGACCGGCGCCGATCCGGTTTCCTCGAGGCCTTCGATGTAGTTCGCGTAGATGCTCGTGTCCTCGCGGAACTTGTAGATCACGCCGACCGAGGGCGAGGTCTTTTCCACGTTGTAAGTCGGCGAACCGAGGGTCGCATTGGTGTAGTCGGTGCGGCGCGCGCCGGCAAGCACCTGCCAGTCTTCGCCGAGGCGGATGCGGTCGAACACGTAAACGCCCTTGTCCGTGATCGCCTGCGGTTTGTAAGTGGGTTTGACCGTGTAGTAGGGCGTCGGCAGCACGACAGGCGCGTAGAGATTCTGCGCAATGCTGTAAGCCTGGGTGCTCGGGTTGTTCTGGTCGCGCAGGTTCTGCATGCCGCCGAACGAAAGCTCGTTGTCGAGGAAACCTAGCTGGAAGCGCCCGGCAAGTTCGGCGCGAAAGTTGTTGTTGACGTATTTGACGCCGCGCGACAACGATTCGGTCAGCGTGCCCTTGCCGGTGATCACGTCGTACTTCGTCATCGCGGTAAACGTGCGCGCCTTGCGGTCAGTCTCGGCGCGGCCCCATTCGACCGTCGCCGCCCAGGTGTCCGAGAGCATGTAGTCGGCATGGAACAGGACGTTCTCCGAGTTCGCCTTGTTCTTCGCCCACGGCCCCGAGATCAGCCTGCTCTGATCGGGAATGCGCGGCAGTGCGATCTGGTTGTTGACTGCGGTGAGCAGGGCGACCGCGGCGTTTTCGACGATGTTCTTGGAAAAAGCCTCGTAGTCGAGCTTGATGCTCAGCCGGTCGGTGGCGTGCCAGTCGAAGGCTACGGCACCGAGTTTGCGGCTGCCTTCCTGGCCGTCGGTGGCGGTGCGCAACTGGCCGCTGGCCACGTTGACGCGCAAACCGAACTGGTTTTCCGGGCCGAAGCGGCGACCGAGATCGGCGTGGCCGACGAGCAGGCCGTTGTCGTCGGTGACCAGATCGAATTCCGCGGTCGGTTTGTCGCGCGCGCGCTTGGTCACCATGTTGATGATGCCGGCGGGGCTGGTGAAGCCGTAGTAGAGCGCGGAAGAACCCTTGAGCGCCTCGACGCGCTCCTTGTCCTCCATCGGCATCTCGATCAGGTTGTTGACCGGCAGCGCACCGTTGAGGCGATAGCTGGTGCGGTTGTCGATCGCGATGCCGCGGATCGCGAGGTTCTGGGTGACGACGTCATTGACCTGCGATTGGGTGACGCCCGCGGTATTGCGCAGCACGTCGTACATGTTGCTCACGGCCTGCGCGTCCATCACGGCGCGCGGTATCACGTTGATCGAGAGCGGCACGTCGAGCATGAGCTGGTCGCGGAATGCGCCGACCTGCGAGGTCTTCGTCGTGAAGCCCTTGCCGACATCGGCGGTGACGCTGATCGTCTCGAGCTTGTGTTCGGTCGTCGCGGCGGATTTGTCCGCCTCGCCGGCTTGTACCTGCGGGTCTGCCGGCGCTTCGTCCGCGCGCACCTGCGCGCAGGCCAGGGCGAGGGCGATGCAGAACGGCAGTGCGGTCAGTCTGAAGCTGGTCGATTTCATCTGTAGTTCCCCGATCATGGAAATGAAGGTAGGCAGTCCCCTCGCCAAGATTTCGCCGGCCCACTGCCCGGTGGCGTGGGCCTCCTGTCATCTGTACGTCATGCTCTGGATCGGATACTATTGTATTTTGAAGTGAAAAAAAACAATTATTTTCAACCCGGCATTCGATGTATGGGGTACATTTCATCGTAAGGTCGAAAAAATATTGTACTGGTCGTGTTGTCAATACAAAGCTGAACACTCCAAGGACTCGCATGAATGCTGAATCGTTTCCGCTGATCGACCTTGCCGGCACGCCGCACGCGCGCGGCCGCGCCTACGGTGCAGCCGTGCCTGAGCGCATCGCGCGCAGCGTCGCCCTTTATCGCGGCCAGATGCAGCGCCGCGGCGTCGAACAGGCCGAGCAGTTCCGCCTCGCGCGCGGTTTCATGCCGACGATCGAGGCCTACGACCCGACCTACCTCGAGGAGATGCGCGGCATCGCCGAGGGCGCGGGCGTCGCGCTCGAAGACATCGTCATCATCAACTGTCGCACCGAGATGATGTTCGGCTACGAGACGCTGGGCAAGGCCGAGACGAAGCGCGAGCCCGACGACGGCTGCACGGGCATCATCGTCCTGCCCGAGGCAGCGCGCGAAGGCCGCCTGATCCACGCGCACAACTGGGACTGGCGCGAGGAGTGCATCGATACCGGCGTCGTGCTGCGCATCCGCAACGAGCACGCGCCGGACATCCTCGTCTTCGCCGAAGCCGGCGCGCTGGCACGCCACGGTTTCAACAGCGCCGGCGTGTCGATCACGGGCAACTTCCTCATGTGCGAGCGTGACTACCAGAAGCCCGGCGAAGCGCCGCTCGCGCTGCTGCGGCGCAAGCTCCTCGAGATGCCCAATCTGGCCGGCGCGCTGGGCCAGGTGTTCACCAAGTCGCGCCTGTGCTCGAACAATCTGATGCTCGGTCATGCGGACGGCGAAGCGGTCGATCTCGAATGTGCGCCCGACGAAGTGTTCTGGATGACCCCCGAAGACGGCGTGCTCGTGCACGCCAACCACTGGATCAGCCCGATCGCGCGCGTCAAGCTGACCGATCTCGGCATCCGCAACAACTCCGACTCGATCTACCGTCAGCGTCGCGTCGCCGCCGTCTTGCAGGCGAAGCGCGGTGGCATAAGCATCGACGACATCAAGGCCGCGTTGTTCGACGAATTCGGCAAGCCGGACAGCGTGCTGCGCTCGCCGAAGCCGGTGAGCTTCGAGAGCATCTCCGCGACCGTGGCGACGACGATCATGGATACGGCCGCACGCAAGATGTGGATCGCGCGCGCGCCGTATCTCAATCGTGTTTTCGCCGAGTACACCTTGTAAGCTCGGCCTGCCGTGCTGACCTACGCCGCCAAGCGCATTCTGCTCGCGATCCCGACGCTGCTGATCGTCGCGATCGCGGTGTTTGCGATGCTGCATCTGATTCCCGGCGATCCCGCGCAACTGATGCTCGGCGATATCGAAAGTCCCGAGGCGCTTGCGCGGCTGCGCACCGAACTTGGTCTCGACCGCCCGTTGGTCGTGCAGTTCGCGGTGTGGATGGGCCGCGCGCTGCACGGCGACCTCGGCACCTCGATCGTGCAGCAACGACCGGTGCTCGAGATATTGCTCGGGTCCTTTGCCGTGACTGCCTCGATCGTCGTGCCCGCCGTGGTGATTGCCACGCTGCTCGCGATTCCGCTCGGCATGCTCGCCGCGTGGAAGCAGAACACCAGGGTCGACGCGGGCTTGATGACGCTGGCGATCGTGTTCCTGTCGATTCCGAGCTTCTGGCTCGGTTTGCTGTTCCTCATGTTCTTCGGCCTCAAGCTCGATCTGTTCCCGGTGGTCGGCTACGTCTCGCCGTTCGAGAACTTCGGCGAAGGCATCAGTTATCTGGTCATGCCGGTGATGTCGCTAGCGCTGATCGAGACCGGCGTGATCGTGCGCATGGCGCGCGCGAGCACGATCGAAGTGCTGCGCCTGGAGTACATTACCCACGCCCGCGCCAAGGGCCTGTCGGAGACGACGATCGCGCTGCGTCATGCGCTGAAGAACACGCTCGCGCCGACGTGGACAGTGATCGGCCTGACCTTGGGCTCGCTGCTCGGCGGTGCGGTCGTCACCGAAACCGTGTTCACGATTCCCGGCATCGGCCGCCTGCTCGTCGACAGCATCTTCGCCCGCGACTATCCGGTCGTGCAGGGCGCGCTGCTGTTCATCACCGCGATCTATGTCGGCGTGAACCTGCTGATCGACCTGTCGTATCCGTTGTTCGATCCGCGCGTGAGGCTGTCGTGAGGAGCCGGCTGTTTCGTCGTCCAAACGCGAAGATCGGCGCCGCGCTGATCGCCGTCATGCTGATCGCGGCCGTGTTCGGCGTGATGTACACCCCCTACGATCCGATCATCAACAACTTGCACTTGCGCCTCGTTGCGCCTTCGGGCCAGCACTGGCTCGGTACCGACGAGTGGGGGCGCGACGTGTTCAGTCGCCTGCTCAACGGCGCCAGCATCAGCGTGTTCGTCAGTTTTTCCACGGTGCTCGTTTCGGTTGCGATCGGTGCGCTTGTCGGTGCACTGACGGGCTACTTCAGCGGCTGGCCGTCGCGCGTCGTGATGCTGTTCATCGACGCCTTGCTCGCATTCCCGTCGTTGATCATGGCGCTCGGCGTGATCGCGGTGTTCGGTGCGTCGAGCACGGGCGTGATCATTGCGCTGAGCCTGACCTACATCCCCGCGGTCGCGCGTGTCGTGCGCGCGAACGTGCTCAGCCTGCGCGAAAAAGAGTACGTCGAGGCGTCGCGCGTCATGGGCAACGCCGAGCTTTACACGATGCTGCGCCACGCGCTGCCGAATGCGGTCGCGCCGATCATCGTGCTCGCGACCGCGTTGTTCGGCTGGGCGCTGCTGGCCGAGAGCGCGCTGTCGTTCCTCGGCCTCGGCGTGCCGCCGCCGGAATCGAGCTGGGGCGGCATGCTGGCCGACAGCCGCAATTACGTGAGCGACGCGCCGTGGCTCGCGATCGCGCCGGGCCTCGCGATCTCGCTGTCGCTGCTCGGCGTCAACCTGTTCGGCGACGCGCTGCGCGACGAGTTCGATCCGCACATGAAAAACCTGGTCTGACCGACGATGGCCTCCGTCACGCGCTCATCCGCAGTCTCGTCGAGTCCGACGAACGGCCCCGTGCTCGCGATCGAGCACCTCGACATAGGCCTGCGCAAGGTCGGCGGCGAAACCAGGCGCATCGTCGTGGACGCGAATTTCTCGATTGCACCCGGCGAGATGCTCGCGCTCGTCGGCGAATCGGGCAGCGGCAAGACGATGATCGCACGCGCGATCCTGCGCCTGCTGCCGCCGGGCGTCGCGGTGCAGGGCGGGGCGATCCGCTACGCCGGCGAGGACCTCGCGCATCTCGACGCCGCGCGCCTGCGCGCATTGCGCGGCGGCGCGATTGGCATGGTCTTCCAGGAACCGATGGTCTCGCTCAATCCGGCCTTGCGCATCGGCGTGCAGATGACCGAAGCGCTGCGCCTGCATCGCGGCCTGCGTTATGACGCGGCACGCAAGCATTGCCTCGACCTGCTCGAACGCGTGCGTATAGCCGATCCCGTTGCCTGCCTGGATGCCTACCCGCACCAGTTTTCCGGCGGCATGCGCCAGCGCATCATGCTCGCCTCGACCTTGGCGATGCAGCCACGCCTGCTGATCGCCGACGAGCCGACGACCGCGCTCGATGCGATCGTGCAGAAAGAAGTCATGGACATCATGGCCGAACTCACGCGCGAGATGGGCACGGCCGTGCTGCTGGTCAGCCACGATCTCGGCATGGTGGCGCGCTATGCGCAGCAGGTCGTCGTGCTCTGTCGCGGCGAGACGATGGAGGCGGGCGAAACGCAGCGCGTGATCGCCGATCCGCAGCACGAGTACACGCGCAAGCTGCTCGCCTCGCTGCCCGCGCGCGGCGAGCGCGAACCCGTTGTGCCGTCGGGCGCGCCGCTGGTCGAGATCCGCGATCTCGACATCGACTTCGGCAAGCCGTCGTCGTCGCTCGCGTTCTGGCGCAAACGTGAGATGTTCCGCGCGGTGCGCGGCGCGAACCTCGACCTGCATGCGGGCGAAACGCTCGCCGTCGTCGGCGAATCGGGTTCGGGCAAGACCACGATCGGGCGCGCGCTCGTGCGCCTCGTGCGTGAAAGCGGCGGCAGCATCCGTTTCGAAGGCCGCGACATCACCGCCTGCACCAAGCGCGATCTCGATGCGTATCGGCTCAAGTCGCAAATGGTGTTTCAGGATCCGTATTCTTCGCTCGATCCGCGCATGCGTCTCATTGACATCGTCACCGAAGGCTTGCGTCGCGTGTCGGGTTTGTCGAAGCAGGAGCGCCGCGCGCGCGCGATCGCGATGCTTGCCGAGGTCGGTCTGCCGGACGATTTCGCCGAGCGCTTTCCGCACGAGCTGTCCGGCGGCCAGCGCCAGCGCGTCTGCATCGCGCGCGCGATCGTCGCCGGACCGCGCTTCCTTGTCGCCGACGAGGCCGTGTCGGCGCTCGATGTGACCGTGCAAAAGCAGGTGCTCGCGCTGCTTGAAAACCTGCAGAAGAAATTCGGTTTTGCCTACCTGTTCATCACCCACGACCTCGGCGTGGTCGAACAGATCGCCGATCGCGTTGCCGTGATCTATCGCGGGCGCATCCTCGAAATCGGGCCGCGCGATGCGATCTTCGCCGACGCCCGCCATCCGTACACATTGCGTTTGCTGCAAGCGACACCGCGCATCCGCCGCATCGAAGGCGGGGCGGGTTATCGCCTTGAGCAACACGAGAGCCGCGCGCAACCGCCGCCGGCCGGGCATGTCTACTTCAACCACGGCAGCATAACGACGCAGCCGCCGAGCGCGGGTGAACCCGAGATGCTTGCCGTTGGTCCAAATCATCATGTCGCCTGCGCAGCGAGCGTGGCGGAACGAATTGAGAAATCGCCGTGAACGAACTCCCCGAACTCTGCAAGCAACCGAAACAGCTGATCGACAACGTCTGGCGCGCCGGTACGGGCGATGCGATCACCGAACTGGTCAATCCGGCGAACGGCGCCGTACTCGCGCGCTGCACCGGCGCGTCGAAAGCCGATCTCGATGACGCACTCGAGTCGGCGCGGAAAGCGTTCCCACTCTGGCGCGCAACACCCGCGTTCAATCGCGGCCAGATGCTGCGCCGCGCCTCGGCATTGATGCGCGAACGCATCGAGACGATCGCAAGCGTGCTTACTCAGGAGGAGGGCAAGCCGCTCGCCGAGGCGCGCAGCGAAGTGCAGATCACCGCCGACATGTACGACTGGTTTGCCGAGGAAGGCGTGCGCGCCTACGGTCGCATCATCCCGGCGCGTGCACCGAATCTGCAGCAACAGGTGCTGCGCGAACCGGTCGGCGTCAGCGCCGCATTCGCCGCGTGGAATTTCCCGGCGCGCAATCCGGGCTACAAGATCGCCGCCTCGCTGGCCGCAGGCTGCCCGCTCATCGTCAAACCGGCCGAGGAAACGCCACTGACCTGCCTGTTGCTCGCGCAGGCGTTGATCGATGCGGGCATGCCGCCCGGTGTCGTCAACGTCGTTTACGGCGATGCGCCGGCGATCTCGGCACATCTGATCGCGAGCGAGGTGGTGCGCAAGATCTCGTTGACCGGCTCGACGCGCGTCGGCCGCCTGCTCGCGGAACTTGCCGCCAAGGACACGAAGAAGCTCACGCTGGAACTCGGCGGCCAGGCGCCCGTGCTCGTGTTCGATGACGCGGACCTCGATGCGGCAATTCCGCTGCTGGTCGCATCGAAGTTCCGCAATGCTGGTCAGACCTGCATCTCGCCAACGCGCTTCTTCGTGCAGGAAGGCGTATACAAATCCTTCATCGATGCATTTGCGCAAACGGCATTCGCATTGAAGCTCGGCGACGGTCTCGCTGCCGGCACCACGATGGGGCCGCTCGTGCGCCAGCGCCGCATCGGCGACGTGGAAGCGTTCCTTGGTGATGCCAGGGCGCGCGGCGCGCGCATTCTCGCCGGCGCGCAGAAGGGCGATGAACAGGGCGCCTTCCTCGCGCCGACCGTCGTCGCCGATCTCGACGACGAGGCCAAGCTGATGCGCGACGAACCGTTCGGCCCGATCATCGGCGTAACCCCGTTCAAGACGTTGGACGAGGCGGTGGTGCGCGCCAACCGCGTGCCCTACGGCCTCGCGGCATATGCGTTCACGCGTTCGCTGCGCAATGCGCACGCGGTGTCCGAAGGACTCGAAGCCGGGATGATCGGTGTCAACACCTGCAAGATCTCGTATCCGGAAACGCCGTTCGGCGGCGTCAAAGCCTCGGGCTACGGTTCGGAGGGTGCGATCGAGGGGCTCGACGCCTTTCTCGTGACGAAGTCGGTGAGCCTGGCGTTCTGAGTTTCGCCGGCAGGAGCGGTCGTCGTGTGCGTCCAATCTCCCGCTGCGTTCAACGAAAACGTGTTTGCGTTGTTGGGAATGCAATTGAATGGATGCAGCTGATCGCATCCCGGGATGCCAAAGTGTTGCCGGCGTGGATGCGCGGCAGCGCGGGCGATTGATGCCGAGGAGATGTTTGCGTGCGCTATGTCCGAATGCCCATCGAAGTCGAATCGCCCGAGGAATACGGCTACGCGCGTATCCGCTGCAACCTGTCGGAGAGTTCCGTCTCCGATCGCAGGCTGTCCGATCTCGGACTGACGATTTCCGACCTGACCTTGCTTTACGGCGAGCACCGCGGTCGCGAAAGGTTGCGCTCGCTGATCGCGGCGGAGGGCACGGGAATCGGACGCGACGATGTGCTGATCACCACCGGAGCGGCAGGCGCGCTGTTCATCATTTCGACGTCGCTGCTCGGCGCGCAGGATCATCTCATCGTCGTCCGTCCCAACTACGCAACGAACATCGAGACGCCGCGCGCGATCGGCTGCGCGACGACGCACGTCGAATTGGGTTTCGACGAGGGCTTCCGCATCGACTTCGAGCGCGTCGCGGCAAGCTTCACGCCGAACACCCGGATGCTGAGCGTGACCTGCCCGCACAATCCGACCGGTGTCATGTACCGCGAGGCGGAGTTGCGCCGCCTGGCCGAGCTTGCGCGCCGCAACGACTGCGTCCTCCTCGTCGACGAAACCTATCGTGACCTGTCCTACGACGGCGCGCTGCCGCTGGCGGCCTCGCTCGGCGACAACGTGATCAGCGTTGCCTCGCTGTCGAAGGCCTATGGCGTGCCCGGTATTCGTCTTGGCTGGATCGTGACGAGGAACGCGAAGCTGCAGGAGATGTTCCTCGCGGCCAAGGAGCAGATCAGTATCTGCGGCAGCGTCATCGACGAATGGATCGGCGAACAGATCATGGAAAACCGTGCGGCGATTCTCGCCCCGGTGCTCGCCGAAATGCGCCGCCGGCGCCAACTCGTGGCGGACTGGATCGCACAGGAGGAACTGCTCGAATGGGTGCCGCCGGCGGGCGGCGTGGTCTGCTTCCCGCGCATGCGCGCTGCGCCAGCAGGCGGAACGGAGGCGTTCTATCGCCGCCTGCTCGATGTCCACGGCACGTATGTCGGCCCAGGCCACTGGTTCGAAATGCCCGACACGTACTTCCGGCTGGGCTATGGCTGGCCGACGGCATCGGAGCTGGAAGCGGGCCTCGAAGGGATATCCCGCGCATTGCGCGGTTGAGGTCGCCAATGACATTGCATGTGCCTGCGGAATTTTCCTGATGCCGAACTCAATTTGAGTTTCTCTCGAAAGCGGTTTGCTTTTTTCCTGGATCAACCCGGAATGTCATGATGAAACATCGCTCTGCGCACGTCGTGTTTGGTTTGTTGGGAATCCTGCTGTCGCAGCCTTCTTCGGCAGAAGCTGCAGAGAAACCTGTGAAAGCAATGAAGGCGGAAACATCCGCGCAGGCGAATCCGCAGGTGCCGCCGTTCGAATGTGAAGCACGCGTGGGCTATGATCGCGATCTGGTCCTGCCCGGTTATCTGCTGCCGACCTCGGCCGGCCTGCGCACCTGCATCCCATTCACGAGCACGGCGGCGCACGCGCCGGCGGGTTACCGCGGCGATTTCTACGTCGACGAATTCAGCGATGCCAAGCTGCGCGAACGCTGGCAGCGGTGCAAAGCCGACAAGGCCTGCTACGACCGCGTCTACAAGCAGGTCATGGCGCGCCATCCGCCAAATCGCGAATACAACGACAACGATGCACAGCATCGCTTCCTGCTCGGCAAGGTCGAGGAGAAGGGCGGCGATACCGATCTGAAATCGATTCGCCGCCCGGCGTTTTTCGCCGCTGCGCCCTACAACGAACCGATCGCCAGTGCCGATGCGCAGACCTGGATCGTCGAATTCAGCGCACCGGCGGAGCCGTACGAGCGTCTGCACAAGAACCTGACTGCCGATATCAAGCTGCGCGGCTGGTACATCCGCGGCGGCGGCGTCGACGATGGCAAGGGCGGCAAGGTGCGCGCACTGATCGTGATGAGTGGTGGCGGCGGCGACCGCGTCACGACGATCGACGATCCGTCCGACAGCTTGTATTCGATCGATCCGAAGACGGGCGAAAGCGTCCTTAACAGTTTCCCGAACAAGACCACGGGTGCGAAAGGGCAGTCCGCGTGGCGCCGCGTGCAGAGCAGCCTGCACCGCGCGGGCTTCGACGTGCTCGCGTTCGATCGGCGCGGCATCGGCATTTCCGGGGGCTACAGCGACACCAACACGCTGCAGCAGGGCCGCGATTTGCTGAATATCGTCGCAAGCCTGCGCACGGGCAAAGGCCTGCGCGCACTGGCGCCGAACGGCACCATCAGCCAGGGTCGCAATGCGGCGACCGCGATCCGCGGAGGCACGCCGGATGCCGGCTTGCCCGTGCTGCTGCTCGGCAATTCGCGCGGCACGATGGCGAGTTCGTGGGCGATGACAATGAACTTCGACAAGAACTGCAGCTACGACCTGCCGACGATCGAGTGCAAGCCGCCGGTCGGAGACAGAAGAATCAAGGGTGCGATTCTCGTGGCCGAATTCTCCGCCGGCGCGGGCCATGTTCCCGCGCAGACAACCACGGTCGACGACGGCCGCGGCCCCGGGCGCGATCGCGGCCTGTTCATCGGCGGCATCGAGGTCGAGCACAACATCGTTTTCTTTCCGAGTTCGGCGACACTGGCCGGCATCCCGAAGTGGCCGAGCGCATTCTTCGCGCGCGGCCTCTGGTGCTATGCGAGTGGATTGGAGGGCACGATCGATTCCTACAACCGCGTGAACGGCCTGAAGGATCTTGTCGTGGTGCGCGGCCCGCATCCCTACGAGACCTGGCCGGAGGAAGAACAGCAACGCGTGCAGGAACGCATGATCGCTTATGCGCAGGCCGTCGTGCTCGGTCGCAAGACCATCGAAGGGCGCCGCACCTGGTCGAACATGAAGGAACTGGTGGCGACGACGAGCGATGTGTGGGAGCCGTCGACGCATCCCACGGTGAAGCCTTGATCGGTTCGAGACGGAAAGGGCGATCGGCAACGAAGCCGATCGCGCCGTGATTCACGCAGCCTTGCCGATCGCCGGCGAAAGTTCGCGCAGGCCCGCAGTGATGATGTCGAGACCGGCGTCGACGAGTTCGGTCGATGCGGTCAACGGCACGAGGATGCGGATCGCATTGCCGTAGATGCCGCAGGCGAGCAGGATCAGGCCGTTCTGCAGCGCGTACTTGACGAGTTTCGCGGCGAGATCGGCATCGGGCTTGCCGTCCGCGGTGAACAGCTCGAACGCGATCATGGCGCCGAGACCGCGCACTTCTGCGATCGCCGGCACCGCGTGCTGCAGCGTGTGCAGCCGCATCATCAGATGTTCGCCGAGCACGCGGCCGCGTTCGAGCAGATTCTCCTGTTCGAACGCGCGCATCACCGCGAGCGCCGCCGCGCAGGCGAGCGGGCTGCCCGCGTAGGTGCCGCCGAGTCCACCGGGCAGCGGTGCGTCCATCACTTCGGCGCGACCGACCACGGCGGACAGCGGAATGCCGCCCGCGAGCGATTTCGCCGTCGTGATCAGGTCGGGCACGACGCCGGAATGTTCGATCGCGAACCACTTGCCCGTGCGCCCGGCTCCGGTCTGGATCTCGTCGTCGATCAGCAGGATGCCGTGCCTGTCGCACAGCGCGCGCAGCCAGTGCAGGAACTCGAACGGCGCGACGTAGAAGCCGCCTTCGCCCTGCACGGGTTCGATCACGATCGCGGCGACGCGCGAGGGCTCGACGTCGTTCATGAAGATCGTTTCGAGCGACGCCTTCGCATCGTCGATCGATACGCCGTGCAGCGCGTTCGGAAAGCGTGCGTGGAACACTTCGCCGGGGAACGGACCGAAGCCTAGCTTGAACGGATTGACCTTGCCGGTCATCGCCAGGGTCATCAGCGTGCGGCCGTGGTAGCCGCCGGTGAACGTGATCACGGCCGAACGCCTGGTCGCGGCGCGCGCGATCTTGACCGCGTTCTCGACCGCTTCCGCGCCGGTGGTCAGCAGTACGGATTTCTTGGCGAAGTTTCCGGGTGCGAGCGCGTTGAGCTTCTCGGCGACTTCGACGTAATTGTCGTGGGCGACGATCTGGAAGCAGGTGTGGCTGAAGCGCGCGAGTTGCTCCTGCACCGCGGCGACGATCTGCGGATGACAATGGCCGGTGTTGAGCACCGCGATGCCACCGGCGAAATCGATATAGCGGCGGCCTTCGATGTCCCACAGTTCGGCGTTCTCGGCACGCGCGGCGAAGATCTCGTGGGTCTGCTTGACGCCGTTGGCGACGGCGGCGCGACGGCGTTGCATCCAGTCGTGATTGCTTTGGGTCATGATGTGTTTCGTCTCCGTCAGCGCGCAATCAATTCATCGGCGACGACGGGCTGCATTTCCTTGCGCACGTTGTGCTTGTTGTCGGCGATGGCTTTCCATTCGGGGTTGTTCTTCAACTGCTCACGCACCTTGGCCACGGTCACGTCGCGCGCGCCAAGGCCGTCCTCGTCCGCGTATTCGAATGCGAACAGCGCACTCCATGGCCGCCCCGCCGGATAGCGCGAGAGGTAGAAGCCGTAGCCGGACAACACGCCCTCCTGCATCCAGCCGTCGGTCTGCGCGAGCACGTAGGCATCGACGTATTTGATGTAGTCGTTCACCGAGACGAGATAGTCGTAAGGGACCATCAGATAGACAGGTGGCTTGCCGCTCTTCGCCGGCTTCGACCTGGTGCGCATCAGGTCGGCCACCGTGGTGTGGATCGCGGTGGTCAGTTCAAGTGCGTTCTGGTCGAGCCCTGAAGGATGACCGGCCTCGATCTTCGCCCAGCGTGCCGTGCCGTTTTCGGCCGCGAGCGTGACGATCGCGAACATGTCCCAGTTGTCGGAGTCGATGTAGCGATTGAAGTAGACGTGGTAGTCGGCGATCGCGCCTTCACGCTTCCACTGGGCGAAGTCCTTGAGGCCGGTGCCGAGCATGTAGCTGCGCAGCTTCTCGCGGTTCGCCGGCGCGGTGTGGTAGGCGACGAGCAGGGTTCGCGGACCGTTCAGACGCGGATCGGCATCGGCGGCGCGGGCGGGGGCGTGGGCGAAAAGCAGGAGCAGGGTGGTTGCGGCGAACAGGTATGCTTTTGCGAGCGTGGAGTTCATGAGTTCTCTCTGAGATGAGAAAGATGAGTGCAGAGATAAATCGAATCTCCATCCGCAAGCGCTGCTTGCGGATGGAAATAACCTTTCTTTAGGGCTTCTTATACTTCCCGAGAAAGTCGAAGCAGCGCTGCGTCGCGTCGCGTTGCTCCGGTGTGTCGCCGTCCATGAAGATGTGCCCGCCTGGAGCATCGTCGTAGATTTTCGATTCGAACACCTTGCCCTTGGACTTGAGCACGTCGAGCAGGCGGCCCGTATGCAGGTCGTACGGCGCGATCTTGTCGCCCTTGGTCGCGATGATGAGCAGCGGCGTCTGGATCTTGTCGACGTGATTGATCGGCGAGACGTCCATGTAGGCAGCAAGATTCTCGTTCGGCAGCTTGCCCTTGAAATAGGCGCTTTCCTTGGCGACTTCGTTGCGGCGATAGTCGGGCTTGTAGGCCATGTAGGCGACGAAGTCGGCGAGGCCGACGATATCGATCGCGGCCTTGAACCGCGTCGGCTCCTTCTCGATCGCGAGCAGGGTGGCCATGCCGCCGCGGCTCTGGCCGAGGATGGCGAGGCGCGTGCCGTCCACATAGTCGAGACCGGAAAAATATTGCGCCGAGGCGAGCACGTCCTCGGTATCGGTGATGCCGTATTCGTTCACGTAGTGGTTCGCGCCGTAGCCGCGGCTGCCGCGGTACTCGGGGAAGATCACGACATAGCCTTTCGACACGGCCCCGTCGATGAGCTGGAACCAGCGCCAGTCGAAGCGCTCGTGGAAGCCGCCATGGACCATGACGATGCCTGGATATTTCCTGCCGGCTTCGAGCTTGAGCGGCGTGAACACGTAGCCGGGAATGAGCGTGCGATCCGCACTCGCGAATGCGATACGCTTGATGCGCACGCGATCGCCGTACTCCTGCTGAAAGGTCAGCGTGATGATGCGCTGTTCCTGCTCGTACAGCGTCTGCGTGATGACCTCAACCTTCGTGTTCATGTCGTCGGAATCGAGGTTGATGTACTTGTCGAGATCGCCTTCCTTGCCGGCCTTCTTCTGCACGGCCTCCTTCTTCGGCGCGTTGCCGTCTTCCTTGTCTTTCGCCATGACTTGGCCGCCGGCCAGCAGCGCGCAGACGACGAGTGCGCCACACCAGGATGCGAATTCGCGTGCTTTCATCTTGATTGCCTCTCCGAAATGATTCGTGCGGAGAAATCCGGCGGCGAGCCTGCCACCGAATCCTGTCGGGAACCTGAAAATGCGTGTTGCATGCCGGCCGCTGTGTTCGCGGCCGGCGCATCGATGCGACGCACGTTCCACAGCCGTTCGTGGCCGAGGCCCCAGGGCCGGTAGCCTTCGAGATCGCGCTTGATCGCGACGACGTCGGCCGTGCAATACAGCACGATGAGCGGCGTATCCTCGAGCATCAGCGCGTGCAGTTTGTCGAACAGGGCCTGGCGTTCGGCGTGGTCGGCCGTCGCGCCCGTGGCTTCGAGCAGGGCGATTGCCTGCGGATCGTCCCAGACCTTGCGCCTGCTCTTGTTCTTGTCGCCGAGCATCGCGTCGTAGCTGAGGTAAGGGTCTGAACGCGACGAATAGGCGAAGGACATGAGCTGATAGTTGCCGCTCTGGTAGCGTTCGAGCTGGGTCGCCCACTCGGTGACTTCGAGCTCGAGGCGAATGCCGGCTTCACGCGCCATCGACTGGATCATGATCGACTGGTCGTACATGTCCGGATAGCGGCGGTTGGTGATGAGCTTGATCTTCTGGCCGCGGTAGCTCGATTCCGCCAGCAACTGCTTTGCCCGGGCGAGATTGAATGCGTAGCCCTTTTTCTGTTCGGCGGAATAGTAGGGGCTGGGCACCGGGACGAACGACGCGCTCGCGACGCCCGTGCCGCCCGAGGCGATTTCCGCGATCGCGTTTGTATCGATCGCAGCCGCGAGCGCATGTCGGAACTTCACGTCGGCCAGCAGCGGATCGCGCGTCTGCATCAGCAGGGCGTTGACCCCGAGCAGCGGCGCGCTCTCGAGCGCGATGTTCGGCAGCTTTCTGATCTGTGCGAATTCCGCCACCTGCACGTTCGGCAGCACGTCGATCTGACCTTTCATCAGCGCCACGCGCCGCGCCGCGTCGTCGCGGATGAACAGCCAGCGGACCTTTTGCGCGTAGGCGATCTTGCCGCCGGCATAGCCGTCGGGCGTGCCTCCGCGCGAGGCATAGTCGGCAAATGCGGCAAGCTCGATGTATTCGCCGCGCTTCCACGTGTCGAGCCTGTATGGACCCGTGCCGATCGGCGCCTTCCACGAGCCGTCGGCGCTCACCGAGTCACGGTGGATGATGCCACTCGCGCCGCAATGCAGTGCGGCCATTTGCGTGAGCAGCAACGGCGCCGCGCGGTTGAGGGTGAACACGACCGTGCGCGGGTCGGCGGCTTCGATCGATTCGATCTTGAGTCCGCGGCTGCCGTCGAAGTCGGCGAGGCAGGTCCATAATGTCTTCGGGTCGAGATAGCGGCGCCAGCTCCAGATCACGTCGTCCGCGGTCAGTGCGGCGCCGTTGTGGAACTTGACCCCGTCGCGCAGGTGAAACGTGTAGGTCTTGCCGTCCGCGGAAACATCGATGCTTTGTGCGAGCAGCGGCGCCGGCGCGCCGTCCTCGCGATAGGCAACCAGTCCTTCGATGATGTGCATCATCACCGAGTCGGTGTTGCTGTCGCGATTGACGCCAGGATTCGTGGTGCGGATGTCCGCGTTCATCGCGACGACGATCGTGCCCTCGGGCTTCACATCCTGCGCGCGCGCTTGCAAAGCGCAGAGCAAAGGAAGGGAAAGCAGGAAGTGCAGGCAAGAACGCATGGCGGATTCGCTGGAGGGAATTCTACGGCTGGCTGCTGGACAAGGGGTGCATCCGATATTGTATTAATTGCTCATAAAATGCAATACGATGACCGATACGCCGGTTCTTGTTGGTTTCCAGCCGGCCAGCCGCCGCCGCATGTGCCTAGCAGGCTGCGAGCTATACTCACGCGCAGCCAGTTCACTACCAGCCGAAGGATGCCGCCGGATGCGGAAGGAGCAAGCGCCTCAACCCAGTTCGCTGCAGATCGAGATCGCCAACCAGATCATGGAGACGATCCGCAGTGGCAGTGTCGGTCCCGGCGATCACTTGACCGAGGCGGAGCTGGCCAAGCGCTACGGCGTGTCGCGCTCGCCGGTGCGTGCCGCGCTCAAGATGCTGCAGGACCGCGGCTATCTCGAAGCGCGCGCGAACGCGGGCGTGTTCGTGTCCAAGCGCGTGCCGCGCATGCGCATGGCTGCGCTGGAGAATCCGAATCCGACCGCTGATGATCTTTATCACTCGATCATCGCCGATCGCGCTGGCGGCAAGCTGGCGAAAGCATTGTCCGAGACCGAGCTGATGGCGCGCTACGCCGCGCCGAAGAGCGTGCTGATGCACGCGCTGCTGCGATTGACGCGCGAGGGCCTTATCCGGCGCCGGCGCGGCCATGGCTGGCAGTTCCTGCCGGCGCTCGATTCCGAAGAGGCGCTGTACGAGGCCTATCGCTTCCGCATGGTCATCGAATGCGCCGCGCTGCGCGAGCCGACGTTCAAGGTCGTGCCCGAGGAGCTCGCCGCGGCGCGGCGCCGCTACGAGGATTTCCTCGCGCGCAGCCCACGCGCGCAGACCTCCTCGGCCTTCTTCGAGATGAATGCGGCGTTCCACGAGATGCTGATGCGCTTCTCGGGCAACCGCTTCATCGTGCAAGCGATGCAGCAGCAGAATCAGTTGCGCCGCTTCGAGGAATTCTCGAGTTATTCCGGTCCGAACCGCAACGTGATCGAGTCGTGCAAGCGTCTGCTGCAGATCATTGCGGCGATCGAGGCGGGGGACAACGTCTTCGCCGAAGCGCTGATGCTGCACCATCTCAAGATCGCCAGCGCACTCTCGATCGGCCGCCGCCAGACGC
>NZ_DASVOK010000308.1:0-7159 GCF_036383415.1 Rudaea sp.
TTCGCCGATCGCATCGGCAAGGGTCTGCGCAGCGCGCCGCGTGATGCGATGCTCGTGCACAGCGTCGCCGCGGACCAGCGTGGGCTCGCGTTCGGCCTGCATCGGGCGATGGACAACGCTGGTGCGGTAGTCGGGCCGCTCGCCGCCGCCGCGCTGCTCGCGCTCGGCATGCCGTTGCGTCACGTCTTGTTCGCGGCGATCGTGCCCGCGCTGATCGTGCTGCTGCTGACGCTCGCGATCGAGGAGCCGCAGATCGAGCGTATGCCGAATCCGCCACGTTTCAGTTGGAGCCTGCGCGAATTTCCGCCGCGCTTTCGTCGTTATCTGATCGTGCTCGCGCTGTTCATGCTTGGCAATTCGTCGAACATGTTCCTGCTGCTGCGCGCGAAGCAACTGGGTCTCGGCGATGCGCAGGTGCCGATGATCTGGGCGCTGGTTTCGTTCGTCGCGGCGGTCTTGTCGACGCCGCTGTCCGGGCTGTCGGACCGCTTCGATCGGCGCAAGCTCATCGTCGGTGGCTGGACGATTTACGCGGCACTGTACATGGCCTTCGGCCTGATGCCGGCGATGATGTGGCTGCTGTGGCCGATGTTCGCCGCGTACGGCGTCTTCCTTGCCGCGACCGAAGGCGTGGAGAAGGCGCTCGTCGCCGACATGGTGCCCAGGACCCAGGCCGGCACCGCGTTCGGCTGGTACAACCTCGTCGTCGGCCTCGCGCTGCTGCCCGCATCGCTGCTGTTCGGCTGGCTCTGGTCGGAGGCTTCGCCGCCGGCTGCGTTCGCATTCGGTTCTGCCTGCGCGCTCGCCGCGGCGATGCTGCTGCGCTTCTGGGTCGGCGCGTCGGTGGATGCTGCATGAGGGCTTGCGGCGCCGCCTCGCCCGGCGTAGCGTCGCGGCTTCATCGACAAGGGGAGGCTGACATGCGTTACGTGATTGCGGGATTGCTCGGCGCCATCGTGATTTTCCTCTGGGGATTCGTCGCGCATATGCTACTGCCGATTGGCGAAATGGGCATGCGCAAGCCGATGAACGAGGATGCCGTGCTGCAGGCGGCCGCAACGGCATTGCCGCAACAAGGCATCTACCTGCTGCCGCACATCGATCCGGAAAAGATGGGCGACAAGGCCACGGTCGATGCGTGGGAAGCCAAGGCGGGGCAGAACCGCTTCGTGTTTGTCGCGGTCGGGCCGACGATCGCCCATCCGACGGATATGAGTGGCAACCTGATCAAGCAGTTCATCGGCAGCTACCTCGCCGCGCTGATCGTCGCCATCGTGCTGGCCGCGACGAGCTGGGGCTTCGGCACGCGCGTGCTCGGTAGCCTCGGTTTCGGCATGTTCGGCTGGTTGACCAATACCGTGCCGCTGTGGAACTGGTACCGCTTCCCGGACGATTTCAATGTCGGTGGCCTGATCGAACAGGGCGTGGGCTGGCTCTTGGCGGGCCTTGTCATCGCCTGGTGGCTCGGACGCAGCAAATAAGCGTTGCATTGCGGCAAAATCGAGGGCGCGGGATAATCCGCGCCCTTTTGCTGCTTGCGAATTCACGCCATGCTCGATCCTGCCTTGCTGCGCGGCCAGCTCGATACCGTCGCCGAACGCCTCGCCACGCGCGGCTACGAGTTGCCGAAGTCGCAGATCGAAGCGCTCGAAGCGTCGCGCAAGGCTGTGCAGGTGCAGACGCAGGAGTTGCAGAACAAGCGCAACTCCTCATCGAAGGCGATTGGCATGGCCAAGGCCAAGGGCGAAGACACGACGGCGCTGATGGCCGAAGTCGCCGGCATCGGCGATCAGCTCAAGGCGAACGAAGCACAACTTGCCGAAGTGCAGGCGGAACTCGCGAAGATCACGCTTGGCATTCCGAATCTGCCCGATGCCTCGGTGCCGGTCGGCAAGGACGAGACGGAAAACGTCGAGCTGAAAAAATGGGGCACGCCGCGCACGTTCGATTTCGCGGTTAAAGATCACGTCGATCTCGGCGCGCGCCACGGCTGGCTCGACGGCGATGCGGGCGCGAAGCTTTCCGGTGCGCGTTTCACCGTGCTGCGTGGCGACCTCGCGCGCCTGCATCGTGCACTCGCGCAGTTCATGCTCGATCTGCACGCGGGCGAGCACGGCTATCTTGAATGCAACGTGCCGCTGCTGGTCAAACCGGAAACGATGCAGGGCACCGGGCAGTTGCCGAAGTTCGCCGAGGACCTGTTTCTGGTGGAAGGCGAGCCGAAACGCTATCTGATTCCGACCGCTGAGGTGTCGTTGACCAACATCGTCGCCGACGAAATCGTTGATGCGGACAAATTGCCGTTGCGCATGACGGCTCACTCTCAGTGCTTCCGCGCCGAAGCGGGTTCGGCCGGCCGCGACACGCGCGGCTATATCCGCCAGCATCAGTTCGAGAAGGTGGAACTCGTGACGATTGCGGCGCCCGCGCAGAGTGCGGAAGAGCACGAGCGCATGACGCGCTGTGCCGAAGTCGTGCTCGAAAAACTCGAACTGCCGTACCGCAAGGTGCTGCTGTGCACCGGAGACATGGGGTTCTCGGCGACCAAGACCTACGATCTCGAAGTCTGGCTGCCTTCGCAGAGCACCTATCGCGAGATTTCGTCCTGCTCGAACTGCGGCGATTTCCAGGCGCGGCGCATGCAGGCGCGCTGGCGCAATCCCCAAGGAGAAAAAAGCGGCGGCAAACCCGAGCTCGTGCATACGCTCAACGGCTCGGGCGTGGCGGTAGGCCGCGCGCTCGTCGCGGTGATGGAGAACTATCAGAACGCCGACGGTTCGATCACGGTGCCTGAGGTGCTGCGGCCTTACATGCGCGGCAAGGCGGTCATCGCTTAAGCGGCGACGCGCGCTTCGGCGGCAGAGGTTGTGCCGAACACTTTGAACCGCGCCGCATCATCCATGAATGCCTTCTCGCCAAACGGCTTCTCGTTCGAACCGAACGGCATCTGCGCGCGCAGCTTCCACGAAGCGGGGATGTTCCAGCGTGCGGCGACTTCCGCGTCGACCAGCGGGTTGTAGTGCTGCAGGCTGGCGCCGACGTCGGCGTCGGAAAGTGCAGTCCACACGGCGAACTGGGCCATGCCGCTGGCCTGCTCCGACCAGACCGGGAAGTTGTCCGCGTAGAGCGCGAACTTCTCCTGCAGGCCCTTGACCACGTCCTGGTCCTCGTAGAACAGCACGGTACCGGCGCCGGCGGCGAAGCTGTCGATCTTGGTCTTGGTCGGCGCGAACGCCTCGGCCGGGACGATCTTGCGCAGGGCCGCCTCGGCGATGCTCCAGAATTCGCGGCTCTCATCGCCATACAGAATCACGGCGCGCGAACTCTGCGAATTGAACGAGGACGGTGCGAGGCGAATCGCGGCCTCGATCAGCGCCGTGGTTTCCTGCTCGGAAATCGGCAGGGCGGTGCCGAGTGCATACTGGGTGCGGCGCTTCTCGATCGACTGGATCAGCGGATTGTTCATGGCTTTCTCCGGATTTCTTTGGAAGGCATCGGTCCGGTCGGGATGGCGCGGGTGGGCGATGCGACGGAGAAAATGTAATACTGCACACCAAAGATGATAAGCTGGCTAAAAACAGCTACAGCGTTCCGTTTTCAGAACGATAGGGATGTGACATGCAGGATCTGAATGATCTCTACTACTTCTCGATCGTTGTCGAGAAAGGTGGGTTCGCCGCGGCCGGGCGCGCTCTCGACATCCCCAAGTCGCGGCTGAGCCGGCGCATCGCGCAGCTCGAGGACCGACTCGGCGTGCGCCTGCTGCAGCGTTCGACACGGCGCTTCGCCGTCACCGACGCGGGCCAGCGCTTCTACCATCACTGCCAGACAGTGATCGCCGAGGCGCAGGCCGCCGAGGACGCCGTCGCCCAGCTCACGACCGAGCCGCGCGGCATCGTGCGCGTGAGTTGCCCGGTGTCGATCACGCAGAACGTGATGACCGGAATCCTGCCCGAGTTCTGCGAAAAGTATCCGCAGGTTCGCATCCTGCTGATGTCGACTAACCGGCGCATCGACCTGATCAACGAAGGTGTCGACATCGCGATCCGCGTGCGCTTCAAGCTCGACACCGATGCCGACCTCGTGCTGCGCACGTTCGGGCGCAGTTCCTCGTTCCTGGTCGCCAGTCCCGGCTACCTGCGCGAGAAGGGCCGGCCGCAGCATCCGCAGGACCTGACCAAATACGACACGATCAGCATCTCCGAATTGGAAAACCAGTCTTGGGAGTTCTCCAAGGACGACGGCACGAGTTTCCGCCTCGATCATTCTCCGCGCGTGATGTGCGGCGACTTCCCGCTCGTGCTTGCGTCGGCTGCGCGCGGGCTTGGCGTGGCGCTGTTGCCTGAAAGCGTGTGCACGCGCGCGGTAGCGGCCGGCGAGCTGGAAGTTGTGCTGCCCGAGTGGAGCCCGCCTGAGGGCATCGTCCACTGCGTGTTTCCGTCGCGTCGCGGACTGCTGCCGGCGGTGCGCGCGTTGATCGACTGGTTGGCGGAGAAGATGCCGTTGGCGACGGAGTCGCAGGTGCCGGGGATTTGATCCCGTATAATCTGCCTCGCACCGGAGAGATGGCCGAGCGGTTTAAGGCAGCAGTCTTGACTGCGAAGGCAGGATGCCGGAGCGAACATCGGCGCAGCCGATGGCCCGAAGGGCGGAGGGCGGGACGCCCGGAGTCAAACTGGCGTCGCCGGTCCGGCCCGAAGTTCAACAATTTCAATCGCGGAGAGATGGCCGAGCGGTTTAAGGCACCGGTCTTGAAAACCGGCGTAGTAGCGATACTACCGTGGGTTCGAATCCCACTCTCTCCGCCAGTTTCGCTAAAAGCGCGTGGCACGGAATGACCGCTGAAAAAGTCGATGAGAACAACCTGATCTGGATTGATCTGGAAATGACCGGACTCGATACGGACCGGGACTCCATTCTCGAAATCGCTACAATAATTACCGATAAATCATTGAATGTACTTGAGGAAGGGCCGGAGTTCGCCCTTCGCCATCCGCTTGCTCAACTGGAGGCGATGGACGACTGGAATCGCGACCAGCACGGCAAGTCGGGCTTGTGGCAGCGCGTGCTCGATTCGGACGTCGATATCGCTCGCGCTGAGGCGCTGACGATGGATTTCCTTACGCGCTGGGTGCCTGCGGGCAAATCGCCGATGTGCGGCAATTCGATCTGCCAGGACCGCCGCTTCCTGCATCGCCTGATGCCGCGGCTGGAGCGGTTCTTCCACTACCGCAATCTCGACGTGTCGACGGTCAAGGAACTCGCGCGGCGCTGGGCGCCAGAACTCGCGCGCGGATTCACGAAGGAATCGCAGCACACGGCGCTGTCGGATGTCCGCGATTCGATCGCCGAGTTGCGTTACTACCGACAATTCATGGGCGAACTTGCCGGGAAAACGGAGTGAATCGTTTTGATTCGCGCAATGTGCTGTTGTAACTTTGCGCTGCGGCCCGTATCATGCGCGCCCTTCGATTCGAATCGAATCAAAAGTCACCGGAGAGGTGGCAGAGTGGTCGATTGTACCTGACTCGAAATCAGGCGTGCGTTCATAGCGCACCGTGGGTTCGAATCCCACCCTCTCCGCCAGAAAAACAAAATGGCCCCTTCGTGGGCCGTTTTGTTTTTCTGATGGTGAGCGATGGGTGGACGAACCCACTCGGTTCGACAAATTCGCCGGGAGCGAATTTGGACAGCCGCAGGCTGGCCCGTAGCGCGCAGCGCGCGCGGAGGGCGAGTCTCAGGATAAGACGAGCAATCCCACCCCAGCCGGGAACAAAAAAAGACCCGCGCAGGCCGTTTTGCTTTTCTGACCCGTAGTTTTTCGCGCCCAGCGCCTGAGCAAAGCAACCCACCACTCAAGTCAACACATCCCCCTTCGGCTCAATCGGCTCCGGCAACTCCGACTCCCCCAGCATCTCGCGCAGATTGATTTCGATCGTGCGGCTCAAGGCATCAAGCGGCAGGTCGTTGGGCAGCAGATCGAAGGGATCCTCGATCTGCGTGCCGATCGCATCAAGCCCGAAGAAGGTGTAGGCGAGGATGCCGACCGCAATCGGCGTGAACCATCCGAGCGAACTGATCAGGCAGAACGGCAGGATGAAGCAGTAGATGTGGACGGTGCGGTGCAGGAGCAGGATGTAGGCGAACGGGATCGGCGTGTTGCGGATGCGCTCGCAACTGCCGAGCACGCGCGAGAACTGGTTGACCTGCTGGTCCATCGCGCACAACAGCATGCTGTCGATGCCGCTGTCACGCGCGCTGCGTACGTAGTCCTCGCCGAGAACCGTGAGCACGGCATTGGGACGATTCGACGCGGTCTGCACGCGCGAGTACGCGGCCGGCTGCAGCCAGGCTCGCAGATCCTCGTCCGCGTCGGTGCCGCGCAGGTGATGGCGCAGCGCCTGGACGAACGCGATGATGGCGTAAACCAACTGCCGGCGCTGCGGTTGCGGCAGACCGGGCATGAAGTTGAGCGTCTGCCGCGCGAGGTCGCGGCTCGCGATGACGAGATCGCCCCACAGCGCGCGGCCGTCCCACCAGCGCTGGTAGGCGACGGTGTTGCGAAAGCCGAGGAAGATCGCCAAGGTCAGGCCGAGCAGGGTCAGGTAGGCGGGATTCGGGCTGAATTGGAGCGCGAAGCCCCAGTGCTCGGCGATCACGATCGCGATCGACAGCAGCACCGTGTACAGGACTTGCGGCCAGATCACCGGGATGATCGATCCGCGCAACGCGAACAGCAGCGTAACGATGGACTGCGAGTCTTTCGGGCGCACGATCATGGCGAACTATCGTATTCCGGCCCGTCGACTGCGTCGAGCGGCCAAGCAGCGCTTGCGCGCAACCGAGGCAATTCGCCGCATGCCGGAATGTTGACGCGATTCCTTGCCTTGTCGACACTGCCATAAGCGCAAATTCGCTGCCGACATCTGCTTGTCGGTTACGCCGGACAAGCAATCCCATCAACGCGATCGCGAGGTTGGTCATGGCTGGAAAAGAGATTCCGGGCATTCGTCCATACAAGGCTCCGGCCGGCGGCTGGGGCGCGCTCAAGGCGACGGCAAAGGCCGTCCAGGAACAGATGAGCGCACCCGAAGCGGTCGTCACGCTGTTTCGCACCAACAAGCCTTACGCGCTGCACAGCCAGGCTCCGGAGGGATTC
>NZ_DASVOK010000309.1:0-2800 GCF_036383415.1 Rudaea sp.
GCGCTGATGATGCGGGAAGTCGTGAAACACGACGTCATGCAGCTCGACATTGGCAAGATAGGTTCCAACGGCACCGCGCAACCAGGCGGACAGCCGCCCGGCGTGATCGTCCGCGGCCCGCTCACTGACCGAGGCGGCAACGCGGGAGAGGAAATCCTGCGTGAAGCGGGCGCGCAGGGCGATGACGACATCGGCCTTGGTCGAGAAGTAGTGGTAGAAGGTGCCTTTAGCGACGCCGGCCCGCGTGACGATGTCGTCGATCGTGGTGGCCTCGATACCCTTCGCAACGAACAGGGCCGCGGCCGCCGACATCAAATCGTCCACCCTGACCTCGGCGGGCTGCGTGCGCCGCCAGTGCTGCGATGCGCGGCGCGTGGTCGCCGCCTGCCGCTTTCCGATCATGTCGTCAGCATCCATCAGTCCCTGATCTCCGATTCTGAGATCGCATATTTAGAATGTCTTTGAAATAGCTTAGGTCGATTGACCGACCGTCAGTCGATGAATATTTCTGCCTCGCCGGCGGCCGGATCGACCCGATCAGCACGGTCCGGCGTCGTCATCATGAGGAAGCTTCCATGAAATTCTTTCGCGAAGCCGAGCCCGGCATCTTCGTCGCAACCGGCCGTCTGCAAACCGAGCAGGACGGCTGCGACTGGACCGTGGAATACACCGAGCTGCTTGCCGCGGACCGTCCGCTCGCCGTGATCGTCAACGTCAACGATCAGCCGGAGGTCGCCGCCGGCAAGCCGATGGTGCTGTGGATGAAGGCGCGCAAGGCCGAGCTCGGCCGATTGATCCGGGTCACCGTCTACATCGCCGATGATGATGAGGAGCGCGCCGAGCTCGAGCGCACCCTTCCCGGACGGGCCAAGGCCTTGCCCTATCCCGCCGCGATCGCCGCCAGCGAGGCTGACGCGCTCTTCCTCGCGCGCGCCAGCCTGACCTAGCTCACGCCTCGAGCGCGACGAACCTGAACGCGTCGCCGTCGCGCTTGATGTGGCCGGCATTGAAATGGCCGCCGATCACCAGCGTCGGCGTGTCGGCAAAGCGCGAGAACAATTCGCGTCGCGTCGCAGCCGATTGCTTCTGGTCGGAGTCCGCGGTCGACGACCAGTCGAGGTGATACATCTGGCAGGGATGATGCGCGACGTCGCCGGTCAGCAGGCCTTCCGCGCCCGCGGACCTGATGTGGATGCTCATGTGGCCGGGGCTGTGCCCCGGCGTCGGGATCAGCGTGATCTCCTCGGTCAAGCGATGATCGCTCGGCACCAGCTCGGCCTTGCCGGCATCCGCGATCGGCTTCACGGAGTCGGCGAACACGGCGGCATGCGCGGCATCGTCGCTGTGGTCGCGCCAGTGCTCGTACTCGGTCTTACCGAACACGTAACGCGCATTGGCGAAGGTCGGCACCCATTTGCCGCCGACGAGTTTCGTGTTCCAGCCGACATGGTCGACATGCAGATGCGTGCACAGCACGGTGTCGATGCTGTCAGGCGCAAAGCCGGCCGCGGTCAGCTTCTCCAGGAACGGATCGTTGCGGTTGTTCCAGGTCGGCACGTTGCGGCCCTGCTTGTCGTTGCCGAGCCCGGTGTCGACGATGATGCGGTGCTCCGGCGTCTCGACCAGCAGCGAATGAATCGACATTTTCAGCCGGCCATCCTCATTGGCGAAATGCGGGATCAGCCAGGGCAGGCTCTGGATCTCTTCCCTGCCGGCCAGCGGCAGGATGAAGCGCGTGCTGCCGACGGTCTCGAGCTCGACGACTTTCGTGATCTTGACCTTGCCGATCGTCCATTGCATGCGGCGTCTCCTCCTTTTTTATTGGTCTATCACCTGACCATGCGGGTTCCCGCGCGCCGGTGCAATGGATCAAGGCCGCGCTGCACTTCACCTCAGCCCGCCTGCGGGCAGAGGGAGCGCGCGCGTGCCCATCATCGCGCGCAATCGACGATCACGGTGCCGATCTTGTCGCCCTTCTCGACGGCGAGATGGGCCTCGGCGGTCTCCGCCAGCGCGAATTGTCCGGCGATGTTGTGCACGCGAGGGCCCGACTGCAGCCATTTGGTGATGTCGGCCTGCGCGGCGGCGAGCAGCGGCGGCGGCAGTGCGAACAGCACCAGCGAGCGCACCGTGATGCACTTCTCCATCAATTCGCGCACCGGCAGCACGGGCGTGCGGTTGCCGTTGGTGGCGTAGACCGCGATCGTCGAGTTCAGCGCCATGATCTTCAGCGTGGTCGCGAGGTTGCCGCCGAAATCGACGTCGATCACACGGTCGACGCCGCGGTTCTCGGTGAAGGCCATCACCTTGGAGACGACGTCCTCGGTGCGGTAGTTGACGACGGTATCGGCGCCGGCAAGCCGTGCCTCGACGTCCTTGACCTCTGAGCTCACCGTCGCGATCACGCGCGCGCCACCCCATTTGGCGAGTTGCACCGCATAGTGGCCGACAGCGCCGGCGCCGCCGGTGACCAGCACCGTTTGGCCGGAGATCGGACCGTCGGCAAACAGCGCGCACCACGCCGTCATGCCGGGGATGCCGAGCGTTGCGCCGGCCGCGAACGACACGTCCGGCGGCAGCGGCGTCACCAGATAATCGGCGAGCGTGATGTACTCGGCGGCGGTGCCGAAGGCGCGGCCATTGCGCTGGCCGTTGAACAGCCAGACGCGGTCGCCGACGGCAAAGCGCGTCACGCCTTCACCGATCTGGTCGATGATCCCGGCGCCGTCGCTGTTCAGGATCACGCGCGGAAATTCCATCGCGCGATAGTTGCCGCTGCGGCGGCCGACATCGGCAGGAT
>NZ_DASVOK010000310.1:0-9261 GCF_036383415.1 Rudaea sp.
GGTGAGCACGCGCGCGCAGCCGAGCGCGATGATGTCTTCGAGCGCTGCGGTCGGATCGCGTGCCGCGTCGAACGCGCGATGGAAGGTGACGTCGAGTTTGCCGGCCGCCGCGACGAGACGCCGGCACAGCGCGACGTCGACGTTGCCGTCCGCGTCGAGCGCACCGATGACGACGCCGTCGGCACCGCTGCGCACGCAGTCTTCGATGTCACTCATCATATTTGCAGCTTCGGCTTCGTCGTAGAGAAAATCGCCGCCGCGCGGACGCACCAGCACGTGGATCGGGATGCGCAGCCGCTTGCGCGCCTCGACCAGCGTGCCGTGCGACGGCGTCGTGCCGCCCTCGCGCAGGTTGGCGCAGAGCTCGATGCGGTCGGCGCCGCCTTCCTGTGCGGCGAGGGCGGAGGCGATCGAGGCGGCGGCGATTTCGAGCAGAGGCATGGGTGATCGATGAGACAATGAGCCGGCGGAGCAGGGCGATACGTCGAACTTGGCATGCCGTCGTGCGGCGTGCATCTTTGCAGGAAATCGGTTATTCCTTTATTTGGATCGATCCAAAGAACGCGACGGACTTTATCATTTTCGTGATACAGGTAAACACTGCATTGCACCATTCGCGTCGCGACGGTGCCGCTGGATCGATCCGAACACAGAAGAATCCACTTGTGGAGTCGCCGTGCGCCTGAAGTCCATGTTGCCCCTCATCTCGCTGCTCGCCGCGCTGGCGACGTCGGTCGCGGCCACGGAGAAACCTCCGGCGCAGCAGCCTGCCGTCGTCGATCACGGCGCGCTCGTTCTCGCCCCGAACATCGAAGCCTGGCGCAAGCTCGGCTTCGGCATGTTTATCCACTGGGGTCTGTATTCGGAACTCGGCGGCGTCTGGCAGGGCAAGCGGGTGACCAAGGGCTATGCCGAACAGATCCAGAGCTTCGCGAACATCCCGGCTGCGGACTATGCAAAGGTGGCCGAGCGCTTCAGCGCGGCGAAGTTCGACGCCGATGCAATCTGCGCGCTGGCGAAGGACGCGGGCGCGCGCCACATCCTCGTCACGAGCAAGCATCATGACGGCTTCGCGATGTTCGACACGCAGTCGACCGACTACAACATCGTCAAGCGCACGCCGTTCGGCAAGGATCCACTCAAGCTGCTGTCGACCGCATGTCGCAGGATCGGGCTCGGCTTCGGCGTGTATTTCTCGCTCGTCGACTGGTATGCGGGGCACGCGTTCGACCCCGACAACAACAATCCGATCCCGGTTGCGATGGAGCCGATGATCGAGCAGCAGCTGCGCGAACTGATGACGAACTACGGGACTATCGCCGAAGTCTGGTTCGACATGTCGTCGCCGACGCCCGAACAGAGCCGCAAGTTCGCCGCGATCGTGCGCGAGCTGCAGCCGCAGGCGGCGATCAACGGGCGCATCTGGAACAACGTCGGCGACTTCGTCACGCTCGGCGACAACGAGGTGCCGCCACCGGACCTGCAGCCACCGTTCGAAGTGCCGGCGTCGATCTACCACGAGACCTGGGGCTATCGCAGCTGGCAGAAGCGCGGGGATGTCGACGGCAAGGTGCGAGAGCTCGTGCACGGATTGACCGAAGCGCGCGCGCACGGTGGCAATTATCTGCTCAACATCGGGCCAATGGGCGATGGCTCGGTCGTGCCGTTCGAGGCGCAGGTGCTGCGCGGCATCGGCGCGTGGCTGCGTGCGCATCCGGGCGCGCTCGATATTGGACGTTCGAGCGCACCGGAAAAAGTCGTCGCCGCCGCCGCGGACGGCTCGATACGGATCGCGCGCAACGATTGGTCGGCGGGAACGAGCTTCGGTTTTCGCAACGGCTACACGACGCAGTACCCGACGACAGTGTTGCTTTCGGCCGCTGTTTCTTCGCCGACGGCGCGCACGGTCATGCTGCATTTCGAAGGCGCCAGCTCGCCCGCCAACGCGCGCTATTGCATCGCGGTCGGCAATCAGCTGCGCGATCAGGGCGAGGCGCAAGGGCTTTCCACCGATTTCGGACCATTCGAGTTGCCGGCAACGCGCACGATGCCATTGACGATACGTTTGATGCGACCCGCGTTTCCGGCTGAAGATTTGGGGCTGGATTTCGACGCTGTGCAACTGCTGCCCGTTTCGACCAAGAAGGAATCTGCACCGTGAATGTTTCCCGTCGCAATTTTCTCGCTTCCGCCGGTGCCCTGATCGCAACCGCAGCGTCGCCGTGGTCGTGTGCACGCGCGATGGCCGATGCCACGGCGCTGCCGCGGCCGACATCGAGCCAACTGCTCTGGCAGCGCGACGAGCTGGCGATGTTCGTACACTTTGGTGTCAACACTTACGCCGATCGCGAGTGGGGGCTGGGCAACGAAGACCCGACGATCTTCAACCCGACTGCGCTCGACGCGCGCCAGTGGGCGCGCAGCGCGCGCGAGGCCGGCGCGCGTGCGATGATCCTGACCGCGAAGCATCACGACGGCTTCTGCCTGTTCCCGACCAAGACCACGAAGCATTCCGTCGAGAGCAGTCCGTGGCGCGGCGGCAAAGGCGATGTCGTGCGCGAGTTCGCCGATGCCTGCCGCGCCGAGAACCTGCGCGTCGGCCTGTACTGTTCGCCGTGGGATCGCAACTCGCCGGTTTACGGCGGTGATCACTACAACGATTTCTACTGCGAGCAGTTGACCGAACTGCTCACGCGCTACGGCGAGATCCACGAGATGTGGTTCGACGGCGCCAACGGCGAAGGTCCGAGCGGCAAGCGCCAGGCCTACGACTGGCCGCGCATCCATGCGCTCGTGCGCAAGCTGCAGCCGAATGCGGTTATGTTTTCCGACGCGGGACCCGATGTGCGCTGGTGCGGCAACGAAAAGGGCATGGCTGGCTATCCGAACTGGGCAATGGTGAATCCCGCACGCGTGCCGTACCCGGGAGCGGACAGTCCTGACGTGAGCGACGCGTTGCTGCACGGCGATTCCGCCGGCACGATCTGGCGTCCGGCCGAAGCCGACGTGTCGATCCGGCCGGGCTGGTTCCATCACGCGACCGAGGACGACAAGGTCAAGAGCGTCGAAGCGTTGAACGAAATCTGGTTCAACTCGGTCGGGCACAATTCGAAGCTGCTGCTCAATGTGCCGCCGACGCGCGAGGGCCTGTTCCACGAGAATGATGTCGCGCGCCTGCACGAATGGCGCACGTCGCGCGACGCCTTGTTCGCGCACGATCTCGCTGCGGATAAAAAAGTCGTGTGGAAAAGAACCGGCGAACGCAGCGCCGTCGCCGAAGTCGATCTCGGCAAGGCGCAGCCGGTTGGCATCGTGCGCCTCGCCGAAGACATCGAGCAGGGCCAGCGCGTGTCGCGCCACGTGCTGCACGGCGCGATGGGCAGCGATTGGAAAGAACTCGCGCAAGGCTCGACGATTGGTGCCTGCAAACTCGATCGCATAGTCTCGCCGCAGTTGCGCAAGCTGCGCGTGACCGTCCTCGATGCGATCGCGCCGCCGTTGCCGCTGCGCGTTGCGGCGTATACGGGCAGCGCGGTTTGAGCGCCGCTGGCGCACTGACGGAAAGTTATTTCGATTCGCCCGGCTGGCGCCGAGCTTCGTCGACGACGTTGCCGTTCTCGCGCACGAAGATGCGATCGATCGCGCCGCCCTTCGGCGCCGAGAACTCGAAGCGCAAGTCGCGTTCCTTGGCAAAGAATTGCGTAGGCGACAGCGCGAAGATTGCAAAGGAGTGCGAACCGGAGCTCAGCTTAAGGTGCGATCCGTCGACGGCGACGGTGATATCGCCGCCTTGCCTGCTCGCGTAGCGCCCGGCCAGCTTCGAGAGTGCTGCGACGGACAGCTCGATTGCCGCAGGCGGCGTGTACGTCACGCCGCTGTGCGAGTAGCTGAACACCCGACTCATGCGCCAGCGGCCGTCTACGTATTCCCATAGATCGTCGAATTTCGCCTGACCGGTCAGGTATTCGGGTTTGTCGGGTTCTGTGATGTAGAAGCGGTGATCGCCGATCAGCAACGCACGGTTGCCCGCCATTGGATAGAACTGCACTGAACCCGCGACTGCTTCGCGGCGCACACGCTGGTCCGGATTGCCGCAGATGTTCTTCTTGATCGAATCGACCAGCTCTGCGCGCGATTTCGTCAAGCCGCCCTTGTCATGGTAGAACTCGATGTCGACGGTGAGGTAATCGCCTGCCGTGGCCAGGTCGCAGGTGTTGTAGGTTTTCCAGAACGCCTCGTCCGCGGCGCGCACCGCCGCTTCGACATCAGCCGGTGGCGTTTCGGCGCAAACAGTCGTCGTGGCAAGCGAGAGTGCGAAGAAGGCAAGGGCGGATTTCATCGCAAGGACTCCAGGTTGCGCGAGGGATGGTCGTGGCAGCCTATACTTTGCGTATTCCCTTGGCATCCGCAGGAAGCATGATTTCCGACGAAACCGATTCCACGCCGACGAAACCGCTGTCGAAGCGACTGAACAAATACATCGCCGAGACCGGCTTCTGTTCGCGGCGCGAAGCCGACCGCCTGATTGCGGAAAAACGCGTCACTCTCAACGGCAAGCCCGGCGGCATCGGCAGCCAGGTCGAGGAAGGCGACGAAGTCTTGATCGATGGCCAGCCGCTGCTCCAGCGGCGCAGCGGTGCGCGCGGACGCAAGCACGTCTACATCGCGCTGAACAAGCCGGTCGGCATCACCTGCACGACCGAGCACGAGGTCAAGGGCAACATCGTCGACTTCGTCGACCACGCCGAGCGCATCTTTCCGATAGGCCGCCTCGACAAGGATTCCGAAGGCCTGATTCTGCTCACGAGCAATGGCGACATCGTCAACGAGATCCTGCGCGCGGAAAACAACCACGAAAAGGAATATTTGGTCGGAGTGAACAAGCCGGTGACGCCCGAGTTCCTCACCGGCATGGCGCGCGGAGTGCGCGTACACGGGCAGATGACCAAGCCGTGCAAGACCGCGCGCATCGCCAAGTTCGGCTTCCGCATCGTGCTCACGCAGGGACTCAACCGGCAGATCCGCCTGATGAGCGAGGCGTTCGGCTATCGCGTGACGCAACTGCGCCGCGTGCGCATCGTCAACGTCAAGCTCGGTGCGCTCCGTCTCGGCCAGTGGCGCAACCTGACCGAGCAGGAGTTGCGCGGGCTGCTGCCGCAGCGGACGGAGTGGTGAGCTTGCTGAAAGCGTGAGCCATTCCGCAGATTTTCCCGTGCGCGTGAGCGCGCCTCGCAACATAATGCAGGTGGAGAACGGCTCGGCCGGACATGGCCCGACGGTCGCGTCGGTACGAGCAAGTCAAGGGGAAGACGAGCGATGCTGTCGAACCAGGTTCCGCAGAAGACTGATGCCGGCCGGCGCGAAATCGATTCGCGCGCACACAAGCTCTCCTGGCAACTGCGCGCATTGCTGATCGAAACCAACGGCGAACGCAGCGTCGCCGAGCTGACCCACGTGTTCAAGACCCACGAAGCGACGGTTGCCGCGCTCGACGAACTGCATGCGCTCGGCCTCGTCGATATTCCCGACGCGCAGGTGGAAATGCCCAAGCTCGTCGCCGGCGAAGGCATCACGCCGCTGCAGCAGGCGCGACAGCTGCTCAACGACACCGCGGTCGGATCGGTCGGCGTGTTCGGCGGCATCGCCGCGTTCCGCTTCACGCTCAAGATCGAGCACTGCTACACCGCCGCCGAGCTGCGCGCGCTGTTCCCCGACTATCGCAAGCTGGTCGCGAAGGGCAAGGGCGCCGACTATGCCGAGACGGTGCTGGTGCAAGTGGAGAAGCTGCTCGGGATGGCTTGAGCGTTCCGGCTTCTGTGGGTCGAGTCGTTTTCCTAGGCAGCGCACGGAGGGGTAAAACGGCTCTTGCCGCTGCCACTCACGAGCCGGAGATATTGCGCGGCATTTGGGGCACACTTGCCATTCCGTCGAATTAAGCGAGCGATCTCAAGCGTGGCAATGAAACCCAACTACCAGTACGACAAGCGCCAGCGCGATCTGGCCAAAAAGAAACTGCAGGACGAGAAGCGGCTGAAGAAGCGCACAAAAAACGACGTGGACGCCGCGCAGGAAAAGCCCGCGGATTCCTCCGCGGGCGAGAACGAGAAATCCGTGCCGAATTGATCAGTTCGGGCAGCGTCGTTGCGCGCAGCGCCCGTTCTCGCGCTGCGAGCGAGGCCACGTGGGCCGAAGCTCCGCGTCGAGCCCGCGTGCAATCAACGCGCTAGCGTTTCGCCGACTTCTTTGCGTCCTTCTCGGCCTTTTTCTCCTTCATGGTCTTGGCCGGTTTTTTCTTCGCGTCTTTTTTCTGGTTCATGCCTTTGCTCATGTCGATCTCCTTGGGTTGTCATTGGTGACGCGGCGAATGTGAGAAAGCGAAGCTTGCGCCAGGTCGTGACGGTATGCAACGCGAGTCGCGGCGAAGCGAACGCAGTTCACTTCGCGCTATCGTCGGCGCCCATCAGAGCCCGCCACCCGGCACGGCCGAGCTTGCGCAAGGTAGCGATGTTGCGACGATGGATTTCGTCCGGATCGACGATCGATTCCAGCACGCGTTCGATGCTCGATTCGCGCAGCAGATGCAGGATGGGGTAGGGCGAGCGATTGGTGCAATTCTCGATCGCATCCGCATCGGTATCGGCAAATTGATAGCCGGGATGAAAACTGGCGACCTGCAATTCGCCCTCCAGCCCCAACACCTGTACCGCCGTTTCCGCCGCATCAAGAAAATCGTTGTAGTCGAGAAACTCGGTCAGCACGTGCGGATGAATCAGCAGCGTCGTTTCGCAAATTTGCGGATCGGCATTTTGCAGTGCGACAAGTTCCTCGCATAAATCATCGAGCAACGCGTCTTCGTTGTCCGCATGGCTGACGCAAAAGCGCACGCGCTGCTGCGCTAGGGGCGCGCGCGCGAACGGGCACAGGTTCAATCCGATCACGGCGCGCGCGATCCATTGTTCAGTGACATGGATGACGTCCGCGTCCGCATTCGCGTCGGTTGAATTCGTTTGCGACGCAGAGGCATTCATCGGATCAAATCCGCACCACGCGAAACTTGCGTCCCTTGATTCCGCCTGCGCGCAGCCGATTCAGCGCCTTGTCGGCGAGGCTGCGTGCAACGGCGACGTAGGAACGCGTCGGGAAGATGTCGATCTTGCCGATCGCATCGCCTTTCAGACCAGCGTCGCCGGTCAGCGCGCCGAGGATGTCGCCGGCGCGCAGCTTGTCGGTCTTGCCGCCATCGATGCGCAGGGTCGCCATCGCCGCGGGTAAACCGTCCTTCGCCTTCGCGTTCGCTGCGGGCAGTTTCGACCATTGCAGTTTCGCGGCGGGATACTTTTCGCGCGCCTCGCGCGAAAGAAATCCAACACGCTCCAACTCGAGTTTTTCCAGCTCGTGCGCGCGATGCATTTCGCGCGGCGTGACCAGGTTGAGCGCTAGCCCGGTCTTGCCCGCGCGCGCGGTGCGGCCGATGCGATGGCGGTAGCTGTCGATGTCATGCGGCAGCTCGTAGTTGACCACTGCGGCGAGGTCCTTGATGTCGAGTCCGCGTGAAGCGACGTCGCTGGCGACGAGCACGCGGCAGGAGCGGTTGGCGAAGCGCACGAGCACTTCGTCGCGATCGCGCTGGTCGATGTCGCCATGCAGCGCGAGCGCGGCGATGCCGTCGTCGCCGAGCGCTTCGGTCACGTCGTCGACGTCGCGACGCGTGTTGCAGAACACGACGGTCGATTCGGGTTGGTGTTGCAGCAGCAGCGCGACGAGCGCGGCGGGCTTGCGCGCGAGGTCGATCTCGAAGAAGCGCTCGTCGATCTCGGGCTGCTCGACTTCGCCCGCGATCGTCACTTCGACCGGATCGCGCAACGTGTTGCGCGCGATCTCGCGGATCGCGTCAGGGAACGTCGCCGAGAACAACAGGCTCTGCCGCGATGGCGGCGTCTTGCCGACGATCTCGCGGATCGCTTCCTCGAAGCCCATGTCGAGCATGCGGTCGGCCTCGTCGAGCACGAGCGTGCGCAGCTTGGCGAGGCTGAGCGCATGCTTGCGCAGCATCTCCTGCACGCGCCCCGGCGTGCCGACGACGACGTGTGAATCCTTGCGCAGCGATGCGAGCTGCGGCGCGAGCGCGACACCGCCGGTCAGGGTTTGCACTTTCAGATTGGGAATGTCGAAGGCGAGACGGCGGATTTCCTTCGCGACCTGGTCGGCGAGTTCGCGCGTCGGGCAGAGCACGAGCGCCTGCGGTTTGACGAAACCTGGATCGAGGTGCTGCAGCAGGCCGAGGCCGAAGGCGATGGTCTTGCCGCTGCCGGTTGGCGCTTGCGCGATGAGGTCGCGACCAGCCAGCATCGGCGGCAGGCTCTGCGCCTGCACCGGCGTCATCGTGGTGAAGTTCTGTGTGGTCAGCGCCTTGAGCAAGGGCGCGGCGAGATCGAGCGAGGAAAAATCGGACATGCGTCAGGTGCTTGGCGAAGCGTCGTCGGCGACGCGGAATTTGCGGCCCTCGCGCGCGGCCATGCGCAGGCCGACGGAATCGGGCAGCAGTTTGATCAGGCCTTTGATCGTGCGATTGACGCGGCCGGGAATGTAGACGGCGTCACCGCGCTCAACTGCGGCCAGACCTTCGCGCACGACGCGGTCGGCCTGCATCCACAACCACTTCGGCATCTGCGAAACCAGGGCGCGCGAACCGGTGACGTCGTGGAATTCGGAATAGGTGAAGCCGGGGCAGAGCGCGCAGACGTGCACGTTCCTGCCGCGATTCTCGAGCGCGAGCGCCTGCGAGAACTTGATCAGATAGGCCTTGCTCGCCGCGTACAGCGTGTGCCCGGCCGGCGCTGGCACGTGACCGGCGAGCGAGGCAACATTGACGATGCGCCCGTAGTCGCGCTCGCGCATGCCCGGCAGCAGGCGGTAGGCGAGTTCGACCGGCGCGGTCATCAGCACCTGGATGAAATCCGCATGCACCTGCCACGGCTGCGAGGTCAGCGAACCGGGCACGTCGTAACCGGCGTTGTTGATCAGCACGTCGATCGCGAGACCGCGACGCGAGAGTTCGTCGCAGAGCGCGGCTGGCGTGTGCGGATCGGCGAGATCGGCGGCGATGCAGTCGACCTGCACGCCGTAGGCGGTTCTCAATTCGTCGGCGAGTGCGGCGAGGCGGTCGGCGCGGCGCGCGGTCAGCACGAGCGCATGGCCCGATGCGGCGAGCTGGCGGGCGAACTCCGCGCCGATACCGGCGGAAGCGCCGGTCACCAGTGC
>NZ_DASVOK010000311.1:0-1724 GCF_036383415.1 Rudaea sp.
CGTCGGCGGCGTGCTCGGCAAGGCGATCAACCAGGTGACGCAGTCCGAGTACAAGGTAACCGGCAGCTGGGACAAGCCCGAGATCGTCAAGCTCGGCAGCCGGCGCGTGCCGAAGGCGGAAAGCGAGAAGGCGAAACCTGCGCCGCGATGACGGTCCGCGCCTGACTTGGAGAATCGGGCAGCCCTTCCCTGCGCTGCCCGATGCGGTTGGTTCAGACCACGATGTCGTTGCCGGCGAAGCCGCGGAATTTGAAGCCGTCGAATTTGTCGGGGAACCACGATTTCAGTTCGGCGAGCATGCTGATCGCGACCTTCTCGCCGAGGTACAGGCTCTGCACCGCGTCGCTGCGATAGTGGATGCCAGTCTGCACACGGCTGATGCCGATGTTCATCGCCATCTTGTTGAGTTCGCCCTCGACCGTCAGCGGATCGCCGGTGTATGGCACCAGCGCGGAGCCGTCGGCGTTGGACTGCACCGGATTCAGCAGGACCGCGTCGCCCTTGAAGAACGCCTTGATCATCGAAATCGCCGCGCCGGCGATCACGGTATGCGCGGACGGGTACGACGGATGGAACGGGCAACCGCCTTTCCACGCCTGCGAAAGCAGATAGTTGCCCTGTTTGCTGAAGGTTGCCGCCAGCGCCTGCGAGTTCAGTAACGCGGCGTTGATCGGATAAATCGCCTTGCCATTGATGTGGTTGTCAACGCGGCCGGAGAAGGTTTCCGGCCGGATGCGGCGATGCACTTGCCACTTCTGCCAGAACACCGCATCGAGCGCGTGCGTGCCGGCGCGCGCGATCAGGTCGTAGAGGGTATGAACACCGAGCAGGAGCGCGGCGTTCTCGTTCGGCGCCCAAGCCGGCAGTGCCGGATTGCGTGGCAGGCCGAGCCGGTTGAGGTTGAGCGCTGCCTGGGTTTCGTGCATGAACAGCGTGCCGAACGGCGCGTCGAGTTGCAGCGAGCGCGTCAGGTCGCGCGCATTGCTGATGTAGCGCTTGTTCGACGAAGCGGCGGTCGCGCCGCCCGCGCCACCGCGCTGCACCGCGAGCCATTCGGCATAGTTGTTGACGTAGTCGAGCCCAGGCGCGGGAATCGCCACGACCTGCTCGGACGAATACGGTCCGATCGCCAGCGGCATCCAGAAAAACTGCGACAGCCAAGGACCCGTCATCGCGCCCGGCAGGTTCATGCGGAACAGCGAGTCCGGCGTGATATCGCGCGGTCCGGTGTAACCGCTCTGTGTCGCGAGATCCGCGATCGCGCTCGCGATGGTCGCGTTGCCGGCGTAGTCGGTGAACGGCACGTCGCGCGTCAGCGCGCCCCAGTACGCCTCGACCATTTCCGCGGCTGTTTCGGCACTGTCGAAGGTAGGCGCCGGAGACACGGTGAAACCCTGCGCATCCTGGCCGCTCATGCTGAAGGCTAAGCCGGAGCGCGGATTAGCGAATTTCACCGCCGGATTGCCGATGGGTACGGCGGCGAGATCGCTGCGCGAGCCGCTGTTCAGCGCCTGCAACAGCAGCCAGTACGCATAGCCGTCGACTTCGCCGAGATCGTTGTGTGGCAGCCCCTTGCTGTATACCGCGATATAACCCGGCAGGTTTTCGTCCCCGTTCCAGTCCTGTGCCCAGTCGAACGCGTTTTTCTGCAACTGCGCGGCGGCGATGCGCACACGAAACGCCTCTTCGGCGCGGCGCGCGCCGCGTGCCTGCGCCCATGGCAC
>NZ_DASVOK010000312.1:0-26799 GCF_036383415.1 Rudaea sp.
AGGATTTCGCCGCGCAGGAAATTGCGCCGCAGCGTCGTGTCGGTGTTGCTCGGGTCGTCGAGCCAGCGCAGGTCGTGTTCGCGCGCGTAGGTAAGCAGGGCCGCGCGCGGTTCGGCAAGCAGCGGTCGCCACAGGTATCCCGCGCCGAACGCGCGCAGACCGCGCATGCCGCCAAGGCCCTCGGGTCCGGCGCCGCGCAGCAGTTTGAGCAGCACGGTTTCGGCCTGATCATCGCGATGGTGGGCGAGGGCGAGGATTTCGCCTGGATGGAGCAGACGCGCGAATGCGGCCCGGCGCGCCATGCGTGCAGCGTCTTCGAGGCCGCTGCCGCGATCACGCTCGACTTCGACGCGGACGACGTCGAGCGCGATGTTGAGCTCCGCCGCCGTCGCGCGGCAGTGTTCGGACCACGCCGCGCTGTCGGCATGCAGGCCGTGGTCGACGTGGATCGCGCGCAGACCTCGCGCTCGCGCGACGACGCTCCGCGCGAGCATATGCAACAACACGCTAGAATCCGCGCCGCCGCTGTAGCCGACCACCAGCGCGCCGGGCGGCAGCGCGGCGAGGGCGAGGTTCAAGCGGTCAGCAACGGACGCGAGCGGCATATCGTCATCACGCCAGAGAAGGGCCGAATTTGCAATGACTCCACGCAGCCTCGACGAATGGCTCGATTACCAGCAGCGCGTGCACGCGCTTGGCGTCGATCTCGGCCTTGCGCGCGTGCGTGAGGTATGGCGGCGCATGGGGGCACCGCGCATTGCGCCTGTCGTCATCACCGTTGGCGGCACCAATGGCAAAGGCTCGACCGTCGCGTTCCTCGAGGCGATGTTGGCCGCGGCCGGCAAGCGCGTCGGCTGCTACACCTCGCCGCATCTGCTGCGCTACAACGAGCGGGTGCGCGTCGCTGGCGTGGACGCGGGCGATGCCGCGCTCATTGCGGCGTTCGAGCGCATCGAAGCGGCGCGCCTGGCGCAGGCAGACGCGCCGGTCACGCTGACCTATTTCGAGTTCGGTACGCTGGCCGCTTTGTGGATTTTTGCGCAGAGCAGACTCGATGCCGCCGTGCTCGAAGTCGGTCTTGGCGGCAGGCTCGATGCGGTCAATATCGTCGATGCCGATGCGGCGATCGTGACCACGATTGCCCTCGATCACGAGGACTGGCTCGGCAACGAGCTCGATGCGATCGCGCGCGAGAAGGCCGGCATCTTCCGCGCCACGCGCCCGGCAGTCGTCGGCGATGCGGATGCGCCGGCCGCGCTGGCGCACAGCGCAGGCGAAACAGGCGCCGCGGTCTTCCAGGCGGGACACGATTATCGCTTCGAATCGACCGCGCAAGGCTGGCAATGGCAGACGCAGGGGCGCGAGATCGCGCTGTCCGATCCCGCGCTTGCCGCGCCCGTGCAGCGCTCGAACGCGGCCGCGGCGATCGCCGCGCTGCACGTGTTGCGTGATCGCATCGCCGTCGATGACACGGCCTTGGCTGCGGGCGTGCGCAACGCGCGCGTAGCCGCGCGCCTGCAGCGTTTCGTACGACTTGGCATGGCCGAACTTGTGATCGATGTCGCGCACAATCCGCAGGCGGCCGAGGTACTGGCGCGCTGGCTGGAACAAACGCCGGCGCGCGGTCGCACACTGGCCGTGTTCGGCGCGCTGGCGGACAAGGACATCGCCGGCATCGTCGCGCCGCTCGCCGCGCGCATCGATCGCTGGTTCGTCGCCGGCCTCGACGCGGATACGCCGCGCGGTCTCTCCGCACGGGATCTGATCGCGCGCATGGACGCTGCGGTGGCGCCGCAACAGCCCGAGGCCCTGACCGATATCACTGCTGCACTCGATGCCGCAGTTGCAGAGGCACGGCCGCAGGATCGCGTGCTCGCGTTCGGTTCGTTCCACGTCGCCGCGCCCGCGCTGGCCTGGGCTGCACGCAACGGCTTCACCGCCGCAACCTGAGGTGAATGATGCGGGTGCTTGGCCGCGGGTTCCGCGCAACCCGCGGTTATACTCGTGACAAGCAACGGAGGACATCATGGATTCTGCCTTGAAACAACGCCTGCTCGGTGCGGCCGTGCTGATCGCGCTGGCGATCATCTTCGTGCCGATGTTCTTTTCGGGCACGCCGCCGAAGACGGATGGCACGACGACGCAGAATCTGAGCATCCCGCCGGCGCCCGAGCGCAATTTCGAAACACGCAATCTGAGCGTCGATCCGCCGAAACCTGGCGCTGCTCCGGCGCCGAGTGCGCCGCCCGCTGCGGCCACACCCGCTTCCGGCGACAAGCTCGCCACGGTCGACACCGGCGCGCCGGCGAGTTTCGAGGCACCCGACAGCGCAACGAAACCCGCGCCGGCGGCGAAGCCGACGACCACGTCCACGAGCGCGCCGACATCGCCTTCGACGCCTGCGCCTGCGCCGCCAACTCTGCCTCCCGCGGCACCGCCCGCCGCGCCGGCCGTAGCCACGGACGGGCGCTTCCTCGTCAACCTCGGCGTCTATGCCGATGCGAGCCATGCGAGCGCGCTCGTCGACAAGATGAAGAAGCTCGGCTATCCGGCGTTTGCCGAGGCCACGGAATATCAGGGCAAACCCGCGCAGCGCGTACGCGTCGGGCCGTATGCGGAACGTGCATCGGCCGAGAACGTGCGCCTGAAGATCAAGCAGATCGATGCGAAGCTGCCGAGCGGCATCGCACAGACGGGCGATACGGACAAGCCGGCGGCAGCCGATGCGAAAACCACCGCGGACGCGAAGCCGGCGGCGAAGCCCGCCACGGAATCCGCGGCACCTGCACCGACGTTGCCGGCCAATCGCGCCGGTGCCTATGTGGTCCAGGCCGGCGCGTTCAAGGCCGAGGACGAGGCGAACAAGCTGCGCGACCGCCTGCGCAACGGCGGTGTCGCCGCGTTCGTCGAAAAGTCCAGCGATGGCGAGACGACGTTCTGGAAGGTCCGCGCCGGCCCCTACGCCGACCGCAGCGGCGCCGACGCGGCGGTGACGACGCTGAAGCAGAAATTCCAGGTGGCCGCGATCGTCAAGACCCAGCCGTGATCGCAGCCACTCCATGCTGAACTGGGCCGACTACGTCATCATCGCCGCGCTTGGTTTGTCCGTGCTGATGGGGTTGTGGCGTGGTTTCATCGGTGAGGTGCTCGCGCTGGCGGTATGGATCGTCGCGATATGGGTCGCTTGGACGATCGGTCCGCAACTCGCTGCGTCGCTGACCGCGGTCAGCCTGCCTTCGGCGCGCATCGCGCTCGGCTACGCGCTCTGCTTCATCGCTGTCCTGATCGCCGGGGCGATCGTCGGCTTCTTCATGCGCAAACTGGTCGCGGGCAGCGGCCTGAGCGGCACCGACCGTCTGCTCGGCGCCATATTCGGCCTCGCGCGTGGCCTCGCGCTGGTGACGCTGGTCGTGTTGCTGCTTGGCTTCACGCCGTTCCCGCGCGACCCGTGGTGGCACGAATCGCGCCTGCTGCCGAGTTTCCAGAACGCCGCGCAATGGGCGTCGGCGCACATGCCTGCTGACGTCACCAAATACCTCGATCTGCGTGGATTGCTGCCCCAGCCGCCGCAAAGCGAGGACAAGAAGCCCGCTCCGAACGAGCACAAGATCTGACACAGATTTCCGACCGGCTGAACGGCTAACAAAACTTCGCTGGAGTTTTGGTAAAATTGCCCCACGTTCTTCCGCGCCGAATGGCCTCAGCTTCGTCCCTCCCATTCCCCGAGTTGTATCCCTCATGTGCGGAATCATCGGTATCGTCGGTAAATCCGAAGTCGCTTCGGCGCTCTACGACGGCTTGACCGTCCTCCAGCACCGCGGCCAGGACGCGGCCGGCATCGCCACGATCGACAACGACAAGCTGCGCCTGCACAAGGGTGCGGGCCTGGTCAACGACGTGTTCGGTCGCGACAGCATGCTCAAGCTGCGCGGCAACATCGGCATCGGCCATTGCCGCTATCCAACCGCGGGTTCGGAAGCCGCTGCCGAGGCGCAGCCGTTCTACGTCAACTCGCCGTACGGCATTGCACTCGGCCACAACGGCAATCTGATCAACACCGTCGAGTTGCGCCGGCAGATGTACGAGGAGGATCGCCGCCACATCAACACCGAGTCCGATTCGGAAGTGCTGCTCAACATCTTCGCGCACGAGCTGCAGATCCAGGAGCGCCACGCGCTGACGCCGGACCACATCTTCAAGGCGGTCGCCGGCGTGCATGCGCGCGTGCGCGGCGGCTATGCGGTGGTTGCACTCGTGCTCGGCTACGGCGTCGTAGCGTTCCGTGATCCGCACGGCATCCGCCCGCTCGTGCTCGGCGAGCGCGATACGGCCGACGGGCGCGAATACATGGTCGCCTCCGAATCGGTGGCGATGGACATTTTGGGTTTCCGCCTCGTGCGCGACGTTGCGCCGGGCGAGGCCGTGCTGCTCACCGAAGACGGCAAACTGTTCAGCCGCCAATGCGCCGAGGGCGCGCTGCATGCGCCGTGCATCTTCGAATACGTTTACCTCGCGCGGCCCGATTCGATGATCGAGGACGTGTCGGTGTACAAGGCGCGCCTGCGCATGGGCGAGCGTCTCGCCGAGAAGATCAAGCGCCTGCGGCCCGACCATCACATCGACGCGGTGATCCCGATTCCCGACACTTCGCGCACCGCGGCAAGCTCGCTCGCGCAGGTGCTCGGCGTGCCGATGCGCGAAGGTTTCGTCAAGAACCGCTACATCGGCCGCACCTTCATCATGCCGGGGCAGAGCGAGCGCGTGAAATCGGTGCGACGCAAGCTCAATCCGGTGCATCTGGAATTCCGCAAGAAGAACGTGCTGCTCGTCGACGATTCGATCGTGCGCGGCACGACCTCGAAGCAGATCGTGCAGATGGCGCGTGACGCCGGTGCGCGCCAAGTCTACTTTGCCTCGGCCGCGCCGCCGGTGCGTTTCGCGAATATCTATGGCATCGACATGCCGGCCGCGGCCGAACTCGTCGCGCACGGCCGCACCGAGGAAGAGGTGCAGCAGTTCATCGGTGCCGACTGGCTGGTCTATCAGGATCTCGAAGACCTCGTCGCCGCTGTCGCCGACGGCAACGAGGAGATCAAGCATTTCGACACTTCGTGCTTCTCCGGTGAATACGTCACCGGCGTCGACAGCACTTATCTGCGCGAACTCGAATTCGCGCGCGCGGACGAAAATAAGGCGCAGCGGCGCCATGTGTCGTAATATCGCCGCACAGGGATAAACGGCTTCACGCGAAGATGCGAAGAGGGCGAGGTGAATCCTCGCCGTTTCATGCTTTCATGTCTTCGAGCGAGAAGCTCTTGCGGTAGCGGATGGATATGGACGTTTTTGCTTTGGCCGAAGCCTGCATTGCGGCGACGAGCGTCGAGGACAAGCTCGCGCGCAGCAGCAAAGCCGCGGCGTCAATCGCGACCGGCGATTTCGCGACTGAAACCTCCGTCGAACCCAGGCCGATCGTGCAGCCGGGCAGGCCGTCGCGCCCGCGGCTCGTTCCTCCGCGTGAACTGCCGCAGCGCGGTCTGGGCAGCGCCGAGGGTCGTGCCGCGCTCGTGCATGCGGTCGCACACATCGAGTTCAACGCGATCGACCTGGCCTGGGATGCGGTCTACCGTTTTCGCGGGATGCCGCACGAGTATTACCGCGACTGGGCGCAGGTTGCCGCGGACGAGACGCGGCATTTCTGCATGCTCGCCGAGCGGCTGGCCGAGATGGGTCATGCCTACGGCGATTTCGACGCGCACAACGGCCTCTGGGAAATGGCGGTAAAGACGTCCAAATCCTGCCTCGAACGCATGGCCCTCGTGCCGCGCGTGCTCGAAGCGCGCGGGCTCGACGTGACGCCGGGCATGATTGCGCGCCTGCGCGGCGTCGGTGATGCGCGCACCATTGAAATTCTCGAAGTCATCCTGCGCGAAGAAGTCGCTCACATCGCCGCGGGCTCGCGTTGGTTTGCCTGGTGCTGCGCACGCGATGGGGTCGATGCGCACGCGAAATTCGAGCGCTTGATCACGGAATATGCGCGTTCCACGTTGAAGCCACCGTTCAACGAGACCGCACGTCGCGCTGCGGGATTCAGTGAGCAGGAAATTGACCAGTTGATGGCACAATCCGCCGCATGATCCGCCGTCTCATCCTGATCCCCGTGCTGTGCGCGATCTGGATCGTGCTGTTCACCTGGGCGGCCGGCGTGCCATGGGACGCGCCGTGGACCGCGCGTGAGCACCTGGCATTCTCGGGGCGCGATTTCCAGGTTCAACTTGGCGAGGGCACGATCGAGCTGGACAATCTCGTGATCAATGCCTTCGACGCGCGTGGCAACGGCTTGCAGACGGCGCGACTGACGCATGTGCGCGCCGAGAAATATCCGATATTGCGCTACCGTATTACCGATTTCCCGAACGTGCTCGAGCTGGCGCTCGTGTTCCGCCGCGACACGCGGGACGATGTGCAGACCATCTCGCTGCCGACGCCCGAGAACGGTGAGATCACGGTCGATCTGTCCAGGTTCTCGGAATGGCGGGGAGAAATCAACGAGCTGGGATTTGCCGAGTACGCGACGGCGCAACTGGTTCCGCCGAGCACGATTGCCTCGTTCCATCCGTTCCGCATCGAGTGGGCGCAATTGCAGCCGCCAGCGTGGGACAGCGTCCTTCCCCGCCTTCGCAGCGACTGGTTCGGCTACCGGCCCTGGTCGCTGCAGTCGATCAATACGATCGGGCCGGGAAATGGGACGCTGGGCCGCTCGTGGATGATGCCGATTTTGGCGCTCGGAGCGTTGCTCTCGGGCCTTGCCGCCTGCTTGCTGTTGCGTCTGCCTCGTGCCCGCGCCGCGGCCGTCATGTGCTGGATCGCCGGGTGCACGTGGATCAGCCTTGATCTGCGCTGGCTTGAGGATTTCTTCACCAAGCATCGAGTCATCGAGTCGATTTACGCTGGCAAGTCCTGGGCGCAGCGGTACGCCCTGCAGCCCGACGAAGAAACGCTGGTGGTTGCCGGCGATGTGGCGCGCATCGCCGAACAGCAAGGTGCCAAACGCGTGCTCGTGGACTCCAGCTCGCCTTTCATTTTCCTGCGCCTGATCTATTTCCTGTTGCCGCTCAATGCCGCGCCACTGGAGCAGACAATGCGGGAGGCGCCGGAAATGGCGTTGCCCGAGGATGTGCTGATTGCCGTGTACGCCAGCGATTGGAAATACGACAAGGCGACCGGATTGCTGGGCAACGGGGAACTGGTTGTTTTCGTCAAGCCTGTCTACGAAAAGGGGGATCTTCGCGTTTTCCGGTCGGAGGGAGTCGATCAATGAGTTGGACATATTTCCTGGCCTGGCTGCTGCCGTTGGCGACCGGCGCGGCCGCATACTTGGCGATCAGTCCGCAGCGCGTGCCCGGCTGGCGTGCAAGCGCCGTCGGTTACGGCTTTCTCGGCGGCATGCTGCTCGTGGCGGTGGCCACTTCGATCGTTGCGCCTGCCAATACAGCGCACGCGATTGCGAGCGCGGGGCTTTGCCTGCTGCTCCTGCTTGCCATCGTCGCGACGGTCGCTTGGCGTCGGCGCGATCAAAGCGGGACCGCATCGTCCGGGGGTACAGTGCCGTTGCCGCGCTGGCAGCGAGCCGCGCTTGCGACGCTGTTTGTTTCGCTCGTCGCGCGGGCAGCGATCGTCGCCCGCGAGATCTGGCTGCGACCGCTCTACCCCTGGGATGCCTGGTCGGCCTGGGCAGTGAAGCCGAAAACCTGGTTTCTGCTCGGCCACCATGTGCCGTTCGTGTCGATGCCGGAGTGGCTGCATTCGACACACGGGGATTTGTATACCGAAGTCGCCTGGCATTATCCGAATGCGCTGGCGTGGATCGAAGTCTGGTTCGCGAGTGCCGCTGGCGGCTGGATCGAGCCGCTGATCAACCTGCCCTGGCTTGGGTTATGGGCCGCGCTGCTGCTCGCGCACCATGGACAATGGCAATCCCTGGGGTTGAGCCGTACGCGCGCGCTGGTCGCGGTGTACGCGCTCGGTTCCCTGCCGCTGCTGTCGGTGCACGCCGCGCTTGCGGGCTACGCGGACCTGTGGATTGCCTCCGCGTTCGGTTTCAGCGTGCTGTCGTGGATGCGCTGGCTGCAGCAGGGCGAGAGAAGCCAGCTCTGTCTCGCGATTTTTTTTGCGCTTGTGCTGCCATGGCTCAAGATGGAAGGGTGGGTGTGGGCAGTCTGTCTTCTGGCCTCGTTCGGCTTCGGTGCATTACCGTGGCGCTGGCGTTCGACGGTGGCGATTGCGGCCATCGTCTTGTTCGCGGCGCTGATCCCGCTCGGCGGACTGCATCTGTTGAGCTTGCGCGCCGGGGTGATAAATGCGGATGGCAGCCTGGCCATGCCTGCATTGGGGCCTCTTGCGCTCATCCTCGATCTGAAATGGCAGCCGGGGGCATTCAAGGGCGCCACCGAGACGCTGTTCGCGCAGCCGAACTGGCATCTGCTCTGGTGGTTGACCCCGCCCGTGCTGATCTGGCGGTGGCGCGCTTTGATGTCGCAGGACTGGCTGCGTCTGCCGGCGGTGCTGCTCGGCATCTGCGCCATGCTGCTATTCATCCTGTTCCTCTTCACCAGCGCCTCGGCCTGGGCGCAGAGCTATACGGCGATCAACCGCCTCGTTCTCCAGATCGTGCCTGCGTGGGTGACCGTGTTGGCCTTGCTGCTGCGGGACGTCGATTTTCCGGCAGCAGAGCGCAGTACAGATCCAACACGCGATCCGCGCAGCGATCCAGCGTGAACCGGGATCGCCAGCGCGCTTGTCCGGCCTCACCGAAGCTCATCCGCAGCGCCGCGTCGTCGCCGAGGCGGCGAATGGCTGCGGCGAGTGCCGCTGCATCGCCCGGTGGCACGAGCAGTCCGCTGGCGCCGTCGGCGACGACATAACCCATGCCCGATCCGGCGATCGTCGTCGCGATCACCGGCAGGCGCGCGCGCATCGCCTCCAGCAGGACAACGCCGAAGGCTTCGGTGCGCTCGATCGACGGCAGGCAGAATACCTGAGCTTGCGCGTAGGCCAGGGCGAGCTGCGCATCGTCCACATGCCCGGCGAAACACACGCGCTGCTCGATGCCCAGCTCGCGCGCCAACGCCTGCAGGCCGGCTTCACATTCGCCACTGCCGATCAGGAGCAGGTTCGCTTCCGGCGTGAGCGCGAGTGCGCGCAGCAGCACGTCGTAACCCTTGTAGTAGCTCAGGCGGCCGACGGCGAGCAGGCGCAAGCCTGTGCCCGGCCATGCGATGGATTGCGCAGAAGTATCCTTTGCCACAATTTCCATTTTTTCAGCGCTGCTGTTGGCCGGCGGCGATTCGCCGATTCCCAGCGGTACGACGTGCGTCTTGCTGCTCCAGGGCGCAAGCGCAATGCTCGTGTCGCGATACGGCGCCGAGGTCGCGATGATTCTATCTGCGCGCCGCAGCAGCGCCTGCTCGAACGGTCGGTAGAGCGAGTACATCGCGCGCACTGCGTGGCGGCGGACGTCGAGCGGCACGTCGGCATGCCAATGCACGAGCCACGGCAAGCGGCGTGCCGCAGGCGAGAGCAGTGCCCAGAACGCCGACGTATTCGGCATATGCAGATGCAGCAGGTCGGGTGCGAACTCGTCGATCAGGCGCGAAAGCAGCAACGGGAACGACGGACTGACCGGCGCGTACAGCAGCTGCCCATGGCAGGCGGCGAGATGCACGTCGACGCCGTCCTCGCGGAAGCTGCGCGCCGCGCGGCTGCCGGGCGAGGCATGCGCAAGCATTGCGACGCCGACATCCCGCGCGGCCAGCGCGGCGCACAGATCGGCGCTGAAGCGCTCGATGCCACCCGCGTAAGGTGGGTAGAACTTGCCGATATGGAGTACGCGCACGATTCTGTGTCGCGTCCCGTGGGTCAGCCTTCGCCGCCGGATTTGGGCAACACGATGACTTGGGCGCTTTTGCGCGGCATGGCAGGTTCCGCGGCGGGAGGGGATTCCAGGGTCGCGAGTTTCGCGCGCGCTTCGCCCAGTTCCTGGTCGAGGATCGCCAGACGCTGGGTCAGCCGGCGCAGCGTGCGTTCCTGGCGCGAGCGGTCGACGTCCATCAGCAGCATGCGGATGAGGATGAGGCCCATGCCGAGAATGATCGCGAGGATAGGCGGATAGGCGATGCCGACGAGTTCGCCGAGCCGGTCGACCAGATGCGGAAACACGCCGACGACGAGCGTCGCCGCGGCAACGACCAGCCACCACAGCGCATAGCTGCCATGCAGATGATCTCGGCGCACGAGATAAAGAATCACGCTCGCCAGCGCGATGCCGAGCACGGCGGAGACGAGGATGACCATCATGCTCCCGCCCCGGCGCGCGAGACGACGCGCTGGGCGATGCGCCCGCGCACGTCCAGGCGCGCGAAGCAGAGCACGGTCGTATGCAGCATGTAGCGCGCGACGACGAACCACGAAGCGAATACGCGCGACATGCCCGATTTGCGCGGCGACATCACCGTCGGCAGTTCGCGCAAGTGGAATCCTTTCTTGTACAGCAACATCAACACTCCCATATCCTGATAGTCGAGCAGGCTCGCCTCGCGCGAGGCGAGCGCGCGCGCCGCGCGGCGGCTGTAGGCGCGCAGGCCCGAAGTGAAATCCTGCACCGGCAGGCCGGTCAGCAGGCGGAAATACCACCAGGCCACGCGCTTGGCCACCGACAGACGCTGCGTATAGGTGCCGATCACGACATCGACCCCGTCCTGTTCGAGCGCGCCCAGCATCGCCGGCAACGACTCCGGATGGTGCTGGCCGTCGGCGTCGAGCGTCGCTACCGTGGCATAGTGATTGCGCTGCGCGTAGCGCATGCCGGTTTGCGTCGCGCCCCAGGCACCGAGATTCAGCGGCAGGTCGATCACCGCCGCGCCAGCGGCGTGTGCCTGCGCGGAGGTATCGTCGGAACTCGCGTCGTTGACCACGACTGCATCGCAGGCGGCGTGCGCAATCACCCTGCGCACGATCTCGGCGACCGTCGCCGCTTCGTTGTACGCGGGGATCACCACAAGCACAGGCCGGCGGGGCTTATTCAAGGCGCGGGTCCTTACTGCTTGAAAAACAAGGCATTATCCCGGCGGCTGATGCGGACTGTCAACAAAGCAGCCGGGTCCGTGAGTCGTGTCACTCAGCCTGCGGGCGGCTCGCGGCGGAGCTTTCAGCGATAACGCAGTGCGTCCGGCATCGCCCGGGCCAACGCGTCCAGCGCTTCGGCATCGGCATCGAGCAGGACGAAACCGGCGAAGTCGAAGCCCGGCGCAACGCTGCAGCCGACCAGCGCGTAGTCGCCGAGCGGTCGCGCGGCCTGCCAGACGCCGGCCGGCACGCCGACCAGCGGTCGCGTTTCCGTCGTCGCGTCGCTGCGGCCGAGGCGATGGCGTTCGAGCTGGCCCGATGTGGCATCGAACAGCATCAGTTCGAGTGCGTCGCCTTCATGGTGCTGCCAGATCTCGTCGGCGTCGATGCGGTGCCAGCGGCTGATTTCACCCCTGCCCAGCAGGTAATGGATCGCGGTCGCCGCCGGCCGTGTCACGCCGTTGTATACAAGTTGTGAAGTGGAAGTGTATACGCGGCAATAGCGTCCGCCCTCGGGGTGCGGCTCGAGGCGCAGTGTTTCGATCAGTTCGGCGGTGCGTGGGTGCATTGCCGGCGCAAGGTCATGCGCCTTGTTCGGCTGCAGCTTGCTCAGCGGCCTGCGCGAACACGGCGAGTGGCTGCGCGCCGCTGACGTAGTACTTCTGTCCGAACACGATCGCGGGCACGCCCTGGAAGCCATACTGCGCGGCCTGTGCCACGTCGGCGGCGACCGATCGTTCGCTCACGCCATCGCTGCCGGAAATTGCGGCGGCGCCATCGAAACCCTGTTTCGCGGCGATCGTGGCAAGCACGCTCGGATCGGAAATGTCCTCGCCGTGCAGCCAGTAGGCGCGGAACAGCGCATCGTGCATCTCGGCGCCCTTGCCGGCGGCATCGGCGGCGGCGAAAAGGCGGTGCGCGGCGCGCGTGTCGATGTCGAGCGGGCCGCGATCGATGTCGAGGCCAAACTCCTCGTGCATCTGCGCGGCGAGTTTGGGGGTGTGCTCGGCAATCATCCTGCGCTTGGCCGCATCCATGGGTGGCGCGCCCGCGGGGCGCAACTGGAACGCGTGCCAATGCAGGTCGAGTGGGCGCTGCTTGCCCAGTTGTTCGAGGCGCAGCGCGCCGATGAAGCAGAATGGGCAGACGAAGTCCGACCAGATATCGACGCGCAATGCGGTCATGTTCTCGACTCCGGAATTACAGCCAGATGATCAGCGCGAGCACGGCAACGCCGATCGACCATTTGATCGCGTAGTACAGGCGCTTGTTGCTTTCCTTGAGCGCCTTGCCCTTGAGGCGCACCGCGTAGAAATACTTGAACACGCGATTGAGGCCACCGGTGGCGTCGCCCGCTTCGTTGGGGGACGAGGCAGCGCGTACGAGATGGCGGCCGAACCAGTCGTTGACCGTCTGCGCCCAGCGGTAGCGCATCGGCCGCTCGACGTCGCAGAACAGGATGATGCGGTCGGTCTGCGTCTCGTTCTTGGCGTGATGGATATAGGTCTCGTCGAACACCACGTCCTCGCCGTCGCGCCAGGAATAGCGCTGGCCGTCGACGTCGATCCAGCAGCCGTCGTCGTTCGGCGTGACCAGGCCGAGGTGATAGCGCAGCGAACCGGCGTACGGATCGCGATGCTGCATTAGGGGCGCGCCGGACGGCAACTCGGCAAACATCGCCGCCTTGACCTGCGGAAGCTCCTTCAGCAGTTGCGTGGTCAGCGGGCACAGCTTCACCGCCGATGGATGCGCGTCGTTGTACCACTTGAGGTAGAAACGCTTCCAACCGAAACGGAAAAACGAATTGAAGCCGACGTCGTTGTACTGGTTCGAGGCCTTGATCTCGTGCGCGGAGCGCAGCGCAAGCGCCTCGTCGCGGATTTCCTTCCAGTGCGCGCGCAGCTTGTCCATGCCCGCCAGCTCGGACGCCGGCAGGTATGGGTTCGCATGCACGCGCGAGAACGCGTACATGAACAGGTTCAACGGCGCGAAGATCGTCGAATGATCGCCGAGCTGGCGGAACGGGTTGTAGCGCACGCGCCCGCGGAAATGCACGTAAATCGCGGGCACGAGGAACAGGGCGAGCAGGAACCACTTCATGAAAACGGGAAATGACGGAGCACGGAGCGGAACAATGCGGGCAGCCACGCCGAATTGCAACTTGCGCGACCGCCTACCCCGCCAAGTCAAGCGAGGGCGCAAGTACGTCGCGTCGCGCGCCCTTCAGGCGAGATAGGTCTGGATCGCGTGCGCGGGTATGCGGCAGCCGTGCTTCTCGCCGACGATGTCGAGATTGAAGTCGATGGCGGCGTCGCCCGGATTGAAAGCAATGACGGCAATGCTGCCGTCCGGATTGGCGAAAGCACAGGACTGCAGACCTTTCGGGCCGCCGCTCAGTTCGATGCGATGCGCCCCTGGCTTCACGTAGCGCGAGAAATGCGCGATCGCATGGAACGAACTCTGGTAAAGCACCTTGCCGCCCTTCGTGTCGACGAGCACGGGCGCGTCGCAGAAATTGCCGACGTGGTTGGGGCCGCCACGCATGTCCAGCGCGATGTTCCAGTCGATCCAGCCGCAGACGCCGGCGTTGAGATCGCCGAACATGTTGCGCGCATAGCGCTCGCCGACCATCCAGTCGCCCGGTTTGGCGCCGCCTTCGACGCAGCCTTCGGTAAACAGCACCTCCTTGCCGGGATATTTCTTCAGCACGCGCGCCTCGGCGGCGTAGTCGTCGCTGACGTACCAATGCACGGCCATGCCGGCCATGTACTTGGCTGTTTCCGCGTCGCCGAGCATCGCGTCTGCGCGCTTCTCCAGCGTGTCGCGATTGTGGTCGAAACCGTACAGCTTGATGCCGCCAAAACCTTCGCGTGCCAGAGTCGGGCCGAGATGCTTGCGCACGAAATCGCGCTCCTGCTCGGGCGTATAGATGCAGGACTCCCAACTCTGGTTCGCCTCGGGTTCGTTCTGTACGGTCAGGCCCCAGAGCGGGATCTTTTCCTCGTCGCGCATTGCGCGCAGGAACTTGACGTAGTGGTTTGCCCAGGTCGCGGCGTATTCCTCGCGCAGGCTTCCGCCGCGGTCCATCTGGTTGTTGGTCTTCATCCAAGCCGGCGGGCTCCACGGCGAGGCGAGCAGCTTGAAACGGTCCGCGCCGGCGATCCGGTGCGCGTCGCGCAGCAGCGGCATGAGCCAGCGCTGCATCGGTTTCAGGCTGAAGTCGAGCAGTTCGTAGTCGCCGGGCGACGGCGCAAGCGACCAGGTCGACAGCGAGAAATCGCAGGAGCCGATATGCGTGCGCGCCAGCGTGTAGCCGATGCCTTCGCGTGGATCGTAGTAGCGCTTGAGCACCTCGAGACGCTGCGCTTCCGGAAGTTGCTTGAGCACGTAGGCCGAAGACTCGGTCAGCGCGCCGCCGAAACCGGTGATCTGCTGGAATCGCTTCGATGGGTCGCAACTCAATGTCGCTGCGTTCGATGTCGCCGCGCCCGCAATCGTGCCCGGCGCAAGGCGCGCGCCATCGCGCGATGTTTCGACCATGGTCCAGGCGCGCGCCGCCGCGTCTTTCGCGAAGGCGCGGGGCAGGGCGAGACCAAGTGCGCCGGCGGCACCCAGCTGAAGGAACTCTCTACGCGTTTGCATAAGCATGTACGTCCATTGATGTTCGTTACTTGCCGTTCGCCGCCCGCGCCACCGACGCGCGCCAGGTCACGCTGGCAGCGAACTTGCGCTTGACCGGCTTGTTCGTGTCGTAGCATTGGTTGAGCAGCCAGCGCACGCCGTTGAGCGCCACGTCGTACCACGGGATGTGCACCGAGGTCAGGCGCGGCGCGGAATATTCCGCGGTCGCGGTGTCGTCGTAGCCGATCACCTAAATCCTGCCGGGCACGGCGATGCCGGCCTGCTGGAAGTACGACAGCGCGCCGACGCCCATTTCGTCATTCGCGCAGAACAGCGCAGTGAACTTGTGCTTCGATGCGATCAGCGCGGCGGCCGAGTTCCAGCCGCCCTCGGGCGAAAAATCGCTGTCGATCACCGGAATGGCGTCGACGTCGATGCCGGCGAGGCCGAGCTCGTGCATGAAGCCGTTGATGCGCGCGACGTTGTCGCGCGAAGTCGCGAAACCGGCGATCACGGCGATGCGGCGATGCTTCATCTCGAGCAGGGCCTGCGCGGCGAGCCGTCCGCCCGCGTAATGGTCGGCCGAGAAGCACTGATTGTGGATGGACTTGAGCGAGTGGTTGAGCAGCACGAGGCGCGAAGCCTGCGCGCCGATTGCGGTGATGTCGTCCTCTGTGAGCGCGTCGCTGACGAGCAGATAACCGTCGCAACCGCGTTCGATCAGGAATTCGAGGCCTTCCATCGCCTGCTTGCGCGCATCGCCGTTGCCGCTGCCGAAGGCGACGACCATGTTCTGTCCGTTCGCGCGCAGCTCGGTGTGAATGATGTTGAGGATCGGCGTGTAGAACGAGCCCTTCAGCAGCGGAATGTAGACGCCGATCATGTGCGAGGCACCGGTCGGCAGCGTGCGCGCCGCGTGCGAGGGACGATACTTCAGCTCGTCGATCGCGCGGCGCACGCGTTCGGCGGTCTTGGCCGAGACCGCACCCTTGCCGCTGATCACGCGCGAGGCGGTGCCGAGTCCGACTCCGGCGAGGCGTGCAACGTCGTTGATCGTGGCCATGCCGTCCTCGCGTCCGTTACTTCGCGCAACCGTTCGACGCCGGCGGCGTATCGAGCAGTCCCAGATGCCGCGGATTCGTATACTTCACGCCGTAGCCAAGCGCAAATAACGGTTCGCCATCCTCTTTCGTGAAAGAGGCCTGGCACGGCGATTGCGGCCATTGGAATGCCAACGTGCCGCGGAAATCGTGCGCGATCGCACCGTGTGCGTCGCGGAAGAGCACATCGGCCACGCCTTTGCCTTCGGTCCCCGGCAGCCACGCGGCGACGAATGCATTGGACAGGTTGATCAGGTCGTTCGCGTACAGTGGCCGGCCCGACACGAGCACCGTGATCACCGGCTTGCCGTGGCCGGCGACCTTGTGCAGCACTTGCAGGTCTTCCGGGAAAAGGCGGCTTTCGGCGAGGGTGTCGGGAAAAAGGATATCGCCCTTCATCTCGGCGTAAGGCAGTTCGCCGATCACTGCGACGACTGCGTCGAATGCGTCGACGTTCGCTTCGGCGGCGGTCTTGTCGAACACGACGTTCGCATCGCCCGCCGCGTCGCGGATGCCGGCGAGGATCGTGTCGCCGGTGAGGAAATCCGCGTTATGGTTCTTCATGCCCTGCCAGTTCAGCGTCCAGCCGCCGGACTGGTTGCGCAGCGAGTTCGCGCTCTTGCCGACGATGAGGATCTTCGCGCCGCGCCTGAGCGGCAGCACTGCACCGTCGTTCTTCAGCAGCACGAGTGACTCGCGCACCGCGCGCCGCGCGAGGTCGCGCGCCTGCAGATTACGCGCGTCGCCGACGACCGCGTCGGGTTTGCGCTCGAACAAGCCGGCACGCATCTTCACGCGCAGGATGCGCGTCACCGCGTCGTCGATGCGGTCCAATGGAATTTCGCCCAGACGAACTTGGCGCGCGGTCTTCTTGATGAACTTCTCCCACTTCTCCGGCACCATGACCATGTCGATGCCGGCGTTGATCGCGGCCGCGCAGTTGTCGCGCTCGCAGCCGGTGACTTCGGCGATGCCGTTCCAGTCGGAGACGACGAAGCCGTCGAAGCCCATGCGTTTTTTCAGCACGTCGGTCAGCAGGTATCCGGCGCCGTGCATCTTGCCGAATTCGCGCGTGCTGTTGTACGAGGCCATCACCGTTTGCGCGCCGGCTTCGAGTGCGCCGAAATAGCCCTGCGCGTGGACGGCAATCAGGTCGGCGCGGCTGGACAGGTTGACGCCGCGATCCTTGCCGCGATCGGTGCCGCCGTCGCCGATGAAATGTTTCGCGGTCGCAAGCGCGCTGGCGTCGCTGCCTAGCCTGCCCTGCAGGCCTTCGACATACGCCGCGCCGAGCTCGCGCACGATGACCGGGTCGGACGAGAAGCTTTCGTAGCTGCGTCCCCAGCGAGTGTTCTGCACGACCGCGAGCGTCGGCGCGAATACCCAGTCGATGCCGGTCGCGCGTACTTGCTTTGCCGTCGCCACGCCGATCTCGCGCACAAGCGCGGCGTCGTGCGTCGCGCCAAGGCCCATGTTGTGCGGGAATACCGTTGCGCCGGATGCGATGCCGTGACCATGCACCGCGTCGGTACCCCAGATCAACGGAATCTTCACCGCCATGTCGGTGGCAAGTGCCGCGTCGTGATATTTGCGCGTCGCCGCACGCCATTGCGCAAAGCTTGCGCCGCGCGTGTTGTCGGGCTGCGTATTGCCGCCGTTGAGCACGCTGCCGATATAGAAGCGGCGCACCTCGTCGGGCGTAATCTTGCGGATGTCGGCCTGGGTCATCTGGCCGATCTTCTGCTCGATCGTCATGCCTTTGACGATCTCGCGGATGCGTGCTTCCATCGCCGGGTCTTGCTTGATCGGACTTGTCAGTTGCGGCCAGTCGGCAAGGTCTTCGGTGTTTCGAATGGCGTCGACTTTCTTCGGCGTCGACGCGACGGGAGCCCGCTTCGTCGTCGCGGCCGTGCAGCCGGCCAGCACAAGGCCCGCGATAGCGTGGAACAGCAGATTTCGCGCTACCGCGGGCGTCTTGCTCATCGTCACAGCTTGTAGTTCAGTCCGAGCAGGATCGTGCGTCCGTAGGTGTCGTATTCAAGAGGCCGCGCGACCGAAACGAGATTGGGCAGCACCGAGATCTGTTGCGTGCGGTAGGGCGAGTCGGTCACGTTGTTGACCTGCAGCAGTACGGAAAGTCCCTTCATCCTTCCCTCCTGGAATTCATAGCCGGCCTGGAAGTCGGTCTGCTTGTCGGCGAGGATCTTGGTGTAGCCGATCTGGTCGAACAGCGCGACCGCCTCGCCGGTGAATTCCGAACGGTAACGCTGGGCGAGACGCACCGAGAAACCGGCCTTCTCGTAGTAGACGGTGACATTAGCCGTTTTCGCGGACAGGCCGGGCAGTGTGGTCGGACCACCCGGAATCGCAGCGATCGAACTCGTCGGAATCTTGCTCTTGTTGTAGGCGAAGTTGCCCTGGAGGCCGAAGCCGTCCAGCCATGACGCAAACAACTTGCCTTCGAGCGCGGTCGCCAGCTCAACGCCCTGGATGCTGCCGCCGGTGCCATTCTGTGGAACCGTGTTGGAGCCGATGCTAGAAATCGCCGTGATTTCCGGCGTCGGGTTCGTGTATCCCGCGAAGTTGTAGTTGTCGACGGTCTGGTTGTAGATGTAGGTCAGCAGGTTCTTGTTGAAGATCGCTGCCGACACGTAGCTGGCTTCGCCGAAATATTTCTCGAACGAGAGATCGGTGCCGACAGCAACCCATGGCCTGAGGAAGATGTTTCCTCCACTGCCGCTCCACGTGCCCTTGGTGGGGTCGAAGCCGACTTTGGCGCATTGCGCGTTCGGCTGTTGTGAATTGCATGGGCTCACGCCGGCGGACGAAGCGATCTTCTCGTCGTCGATGCGGCCGCGCACCATCGTCTTGGCCAGGCCGAAGCGCAGGTAGGTGCGATCGCCGAGGTCGCCGACGAGATTGAGGCTCGGCAGGAACTTGTTGTACGAGTCGTTCCCCTTGAGCGTGCCAACGTAGGCGTCGCCGCTGGTCTGAACGGCCGTCGAAGACACTTCCGTGCGCACGAACTGCCCGCCGACGTTGCCGCGGATCGGGACGCCTCCCAACTCGGTGTCGATATTGAGCTTGACGTAAGCCAGCGGCACCTTCTCGTTGACGGAATAATTGCGGTTCCAATCGTTCTGACCGCTCTTCGGCACCAGATAGAACTGGTTCGCCAATGCCGAAAGCACGTCGTAGTACGGAATGCCGCCAATGCCGCCGTAGGCGAGCGAGGTGCTGCCGTCGAGCGAGCCGATCGGCACGTAATAGTGGTTGTTGTAGGGCAGGTTCTGGCATTGCGGATTGGCGGACGTCGAGCAACCGTTGCCGTCGAGATAGGCAAAGAACACGTCGGCGTGCTTGGACTTCGTGCGCTCCGAATAGTCGAAGCCGAAGTTCATGCTGCTGAAAATCCAGCCGAGCGGATGCGAGGCTTCGAGACGGAACGCCTTGATCTCGTCCTTCTGACGATCCCACTCGGCGCGGCCGTTGTAGCTGTAGTTGGTCGGGTCGGCGAAGACGATGTTGGCGGGATTCGCCAGATTGGTCGCCGGGGTGAACGTCGGATAGCCCTCACCGGCCGGCATCATGAAGCCGGTCGAAAGGAAGGCGCCGTTGGCGAGGCCGGTGAACGCATAGGCGTCGTGCAGTTTCACCTTGGCTCGCGAATACGACAGGTCCGCGGTCACCTGCCATTGGTTGTCGAATTCCAAACGGTTGTTCCAGCCGGCGGAGAACAGGTAGTCCTTTTCCTTGGTGTACTCGTTCTGCATGATCGGTTGCAGGCCGTCGATCGTGCCCGAAGTCGCGATCGGATAGGGGCCGCCGAGCGAGGTGCCGACATTGGAGAAGGCGATGCCGTCCCACGGGCTGCTCGACCACTGCAGGCCGTTCTTGTACTTCTGCTGGTCGAACTTCGAATAGTAGATGTCGAGCGTCGAATGGTAGTTGTCGTTGGGCGCCCATTCGATGATGCCGATCGCGCCGTCGCGCACCTGGCTTTGCGATTGCGCGCGCAACTGCATGCCTTCCTCGGAAATCACGTTGGGCGGCATTCCCGGCGTGTGCGGTCCGCCCCAGGCGTCCTCGATGCTGCCCTTGCCGTTGTTCATGCTCCACCACCACGCTTGGTACTGCTTTTCCTGCGACGGCGAGTCCAGATGGGCGACGCCGAAGGCAACGCCGAGCGTGTGATCGAGAAACTGATCGACGAACGAGAAGCTGACGCGATTGCCGGTCTTGCCGACGCCGCTGCCCGGATTGAGACTGCCGTTGGTCGTGCGTTCGCCGCGCACGTTCGCGGCCATGGTCATTTCATGGAAATCGAGCGGGCGGATCGTGTGCAGATCGACCGTGCCGGACAGGCCTTGGCCGATGACGGTGGCGTCGGGCACCTTGTAGACGACGGCGCCGCCCATCAACTCGGCCGGATACTGGTCGTACTGGACGCCGCGGTTTTCGCCCGTGGACGCCTGTTCGCGGCCATTCAGCGTAGTGCCGACGAAATCGGGCGACAGGCCGCGGATCGAGATGTATTCGGCATGGCCGCCGACGCGCTGGGTGGCGAGGCCGGGCAGGCGCGCCAAGCTTTCCGCGATCGACAGATCGGGAAGCTTGCCGAGATCTTCCGGCGCGATCGCCTCGGCGATGCTGTCGAGGTTCTCCTTGACCGACAACGCGCTCTGGATACTGCCCCTGATGCCGGTTACCTTGATCGTGTCGAGACTGGCGGTGGCATCGTCTCCGGTGCTTTTCTTCTGCTCGGCGGGTTTGCCCTGATCCGGTGTAGTGACGGATTGCGCCTGATCGGCGGTCGCTGCCGTCGCGCCGGTGGATTCGTCGGCGGCAATCGCCGATGACGCGACGAGAAAAAGCGCAGTCGCGCACGCGACAGCGAGCGGACGCTTGCGCAGCCCGCGGGCATGCGTGGTGGACGTGCGCGACGTGCTGGAATGAATCATCGGTGCTCTCCCAAGGTGTATATAAATTGAAGAGTGCGACCAAGGATGGCCGCTTTTTTATCTTCGCGATCACGGACGATCGCATGAATAAACAGTTGCGTTTCATGCGGCGCACGGCACGTGCCGGCGCGCATCCCCGTCTTGCTCTTTCCTCGCAACGAGAAAGAATTTTGGAAACGTTACCAATTTCGCCGCGGAATATGCACGAGATGCAATCGGCCGTCACCGTGCGGCGCAGCAAATTCGCCGGCTGAATGCGGCTGGGAGTCGGCCGCAGACCAGCCGGAGCGCACCGTATCGCTTTCCGGTTTTGCTATATTCCGGGCAGGATTAATTGGGAACGTTTCCATTTTGACCGTCCAGATGAAAGTCCAATGCGCCCTGTCAGCGCTGTGCATTCTTGCGTTGGCCGCCTGTACAACCGCCCCGCGGCCGTCCCCGCGCGCGTCGGTGCAGGTCTGGCTGAGCACCGCGAATGGCGAAAAACAACTGGCGCGCGAAACCGATCTTGCGTTCGACGTTTCGCCGAATGCAGGCACCGTCATCGATATCGATGCCAACAAGCGTCATCAGGCGATGATCGGCTTCGGCGCGGCGATCACCGATTCGTCGGCGTGGCTGATCGATAAGCACATGAGCGCAGCGCAGCGCGACAAGCTGCTGCGTGAGCTGTTCGGTCGCGGCGACGGCGGTCTCGGCATCGACTTCACGCGCCTGACCATCGGCGCGTCGGATTTCTCGCGTGCGCACTATAGTCTCGATGACATGCCGCCGGGGCAGAGCGATCCGATGCTCGCCCATTTTTCGCTGACGCCGAAAATCGCCGGCACCGGCGCCGAGGAGGTGCTGCCCGTCGTGCGCGCGGCGCTCGCGATCAATCCGCGGCTGAAGGTCATGGCTTCGCCGTGGAGCGCACCGGCGTGGATGAAGACCAACGGCAGCCTGCTGCACGGAACGCTCAAGTACGAATATCACACGGCGTTCGCCAACTATCTCGTCAAATACGTCGACGCGATGGAGGCCGCGGGCGTGCCGATCTTTGCGTTGACCGTGCAGAACGAGCCGCGATTCAACCCGCCCGACTATCCCGGCATGCTGCTCAGCGCGGGCGCGCGGCTGCTGCTGATCGGTCAGCAGTTGGGGCCAAAGCTGGCGCAGCGCGAACGCGCGCCGCTGATCTTCGACTGGGACCACAACTGGGACATTGAGACTGAACCACTGGCCCTGCTCGCCGACCCGCTCGCGAATCGATATGTCGCGGCGGTCGCCTGGCATTGCTACGCGGGCTACGTCGACGCGCAGACGCGCGTGCACGACAAGTATCCGGACAAGGATGCCTACCTCACCGAATGTTCGGGTGGCGACTGGAAGCCGATGAAGGACGACGGCCTGCTCACGATCACGCGTCGCCTGCTGATCGGATCGGTACGCGGCTGGTCGCGCGGCGTGCTGTTGTGGAATCTCGCACTCGATGAAAACCACGGTCCGCATGCGGGTGGTTGTCGCGACTGTCGCGGTCTCGTCACGATCGATTCGAAAACCGGAACGTATACGCGTACGGTCGATTACGTCGCGCTGGCTCACGCGAGCCGCTTCGTACGGCCCGGCGCGCAGCGCGTCGAATCGAGCGAGGGAAACAAGGACATCGACAACGTCGTGTTCCGCAATGCCGACGACGGCTCGCTCGTGATGATCGTTGCGAACTCGTCGTCAGCATCGCAGCGCTTCGTCGCGCACGAAGCGAAGCGCGCATTTGCCTACACGATGCCCGCGCGCAGCGTGGCGACGTTCGTCTGGCGCTGAATCACGCGCCCACGAGTATCCATACTCCGAGCGCCGCGAACAGCAGCGCCGCGCCGATGCGCGCCGCGCGCAGCGGCAGGCGATGAGCAAAGCGCGCGCCGAGCCAGACCACGGGCACGTCGGCGAGCAGCATGCCGAGCGTCGTGCCGCTGACGACCTGCCAGAGCGGGTGATATTGCGCGGCGAGCACGGCAGTTGCGATCTGCGTCTTGTCGCCCATCTCGGCGAGGAAGAAGCTCGCCACCGTCGCGATCAATACTCCGTGCGTGCTGCCGTGTGTGGCTTCGTCCTCGTCGGCCTTGTCCGGCTTGAGCGTCCACAGCGCGATCGCGAGGAAACTGATCGCGACGATCCAGCGCAGCGTCTGCGGTGAGAGCCATTGGCTGACGAGCGAACCGAACGCGCCGGCGAGGGCGTGGTTGAACAGGGTCGCGATGAGGATGCCGAGACAGATCGGCCAAGGCTTGCGGTACTTCGCCGCGAGGATCAGCGCAAGCAGTTGCGTCTTGTCGCCGATTTCGCCAAGGGTGACGGTCAGCGTGGAGATGAGCAAGGTTTCCAAGAGAACTCCGAAGCCGGGGCAATGGACGCAATGATTCCCCCGCGCGGCCCCGGCTTGGGTGCGACGCGAGCGAACCAAAGGTCTCGTCGAGCGCGAACGGTATCGCGTTTCCCGCGCCACGGGCTGCCGCCCGAGTATGTTGACGCGGAAAGCCGGGTCTACGAATCAACCTGGCCGACTACTCCCCGATGGAGTGGGTCAAGTTTACCTAGTGGGCGTAGCAGCGATCAACAGCGAGTCGAAGGATCATTCGACCGGTAGGACGCACGCATCCCAACCGGACGGCGCTGCTTCTGTCGAATTTCCATGAAAATAAGCTTGCTGAGTCGTCAGTGCCCATGCGTCAGCCTGCATTCGCTGCTCGGTACTGATCTGTTCGCCGGCATAGGCCAAATCTTTATCCAACTTTTGAATCATGTAGCCGTTGGCGCCGAGCCGAAAGAGCTTGAGGTAACGGTAGTGCTGGACTGGATCGGGACCGAGGAGTCCCGCAATGAGATTGTTGCCGGAGGGGGAGTAAGCGTGCTGCAGCATGTCGACCATTTTCCAATCGCCGTCTGCAATCGCGGAATCGATGAGGGCAGGCACCTGTTCGCGATAGGTATTGATCGATTCGGGCGAGTTGATCAAACCGCTTTGCGTAATGCCTGGACCGCGGTGGACGTAGCAATCGCGCGCATTGGCGTCGCCAAGTTGGGCTGCTTGCAGGGCAGCCGAGGAAAGCGTGTCGAGCGTGTTCTGGCCCACATCGACACACAGCGCTTTCCACCGCGCTGTACGGTCAAGAAAGAATTGTGCCCTGTCGAGTTGGGATTGCTGAGCTTGGATCGGTTGACCGTCAGTCTTTTGATCCAGAATATCTTTTGCGGCCATCGATTCGGACCGAATCCATGAACGGGAGTACGCGCAAGTGGCCAGGTCGCGATATAGCCGGGTTGCGGCGGCGCCGTCGCCGGCGTTTGCACGTGTCTGCAGATCAGCGAAGGTGGTTTTCAGTGGCGTGCCGGGCGGCGGCAAAGGTTTCAAGGTGCTTGCCCTATTCGCAGTTGTGCTTGATTGCACATGCGTTGCCGCGTATTTCGACGCGTCGGATCGATTGTTGACGCCGGGTTTGCCGGTATCGGCACCGGCACTTCTTGCGGCCATCGTGCCGCGCGCCGGTGCCGTGTTCCGTCCAAACCACCAACCAGCAGCGAGTGCCGCGATGACGATCGCGGCGATCCAGAGATAGCGCCGCATCGACTCTCCTCGAATATCCGTCTTCGGCAGGCGATGCTGCGCATTTCTCCGATGGCGTGCAAGTCGTTGCGCGTCAGAATCCCGGCCCTCCGCCCTGGCAGGAGCGCATCGCGTTGGCGACATCGCCGGTCTGGCGCGGCGTGTTGTTGAAGTACTGCTGATACATCTGTTGCGCCTGCTGATCCGCGGCCTGGATCTGCGCGGGAGTGAGCTGGCTGGAAAAATTGCTCAGCGCATTCGTCGAACGCTGCGATTGTTGCGTACCGGTCGGCTGGCCGAGGCTCATCAGTTTCGCGTAGGTGTACGCTTGCGAGGGGTCGCTGCCCGTGAGCTGGTTGAGCATGTTGCGTGAGCCGCCGCCGTAGGCCTGCGCCATCAGCATCGCCATCGACCAGTCGCCTTGCTGCAAGGCGCCGTTGGCGAGATTGAGCGCGTTGCTCTTGTAGTCCTGTACCCATTGAGGGTTGTCGAGCAGGCCCGGCCAGTTGTTGAGGTTGGCGCCGACGTAGCAGTTCGCCGCTTCCGCGTCGCCGAGTTGCGCTGCCTGCAACGTCGCGGGTACGAGTTCGGCCATGTCGGCGGCGCTGAGGTCGGCGCACATCGCGGCGTTGTTCTTGGTGAAGTCGAGATTGCGCTGGAGGAAGTCGAGCATGCGCTCGCTGCGCGGTGCGGGTGCTCCCGGCGGGGCATCCGCGAGCACACGGTTGCTCATCGCGGGCAGCATCTGGTTCAGCCGCTGCACCTGCGCGCAGGTCTGCATGTCCTTGAACAGGCGCGAGGCAGCCTCGGCATCGCCGGCGTCGGCGCGCGCCTTGAGCTCGGCGAGGATGGACTTCAACTGCGTGTTTGCCGGCGGCAGCGGCGCGCGTTCGCTCGGATTCGACACGGCGCTGTCGAGCATGCGACCGCCTGCGGTGCCGGCGAGCTTGGGTTTCGCCGTCGCGGCCATCCCCTGCATTTTTTCCTTGGCGGCAATAGCTGCTTTTTCCGCATCGATTTCGGCCTGGGTCAGCGTGCCTTGCGCTGGCGCGCTGCGGCGTCCGCCATAGAAAGCGATCGCCGCGATCGCAAGGACGCATAGCACGATCGCAATGGATTGGCGTGGCACGGAAGCTCCGCAGGTGCGCAACGAGGTGCGACATTCTTGCGCATGCGCGGCGAAGTTGTCGAAGCGCTTCGTGTAAAGAATTGCAAGACCGCCTGCACACTCCATGCGCATTGTTTGGATGCGGCGGCCGGGTCGAGTGGGTTGACGGTGGCCTGTGCAAAATCGCTTGACATGCAAATGAGAATTATTATCATTTAATCGAACCCGTCACCGAGCCATGTCATGCACACCGCGACCCTGCCGCTGCCTTCGGGCGATGCTTCCCTGCGTACCGTCATGCGCCCTCAAGTCGCGCCGGCGCAACGCCAGTTCGACAGCCGCACCTTGTTCGGCGAAGCGCAGGAAGTGCGCATCACGCATTTCGGCCAGGAGTACCGCCTGCGCCAGACGCGCAACGGCAAGCTGATCCTGACCAAGTAAACGTTCGCACGCGCCCGCATTTCACGGCCGCGCGATTTGTGTCAGCAGCCTGCGGGAAGTTCGAGCGTCGTCAATGACGCGAGGAGAGCGAAGATGAGCGACAGCGTGCGTGACGACGGCATGTCTGGCCACGGCGAGACTGACGTTTCTTTCGATTCCGATTGGAGATCGCGCGAAGGCTCGCGCGATCGGCAACATGATGCTGTCGACTGGTGCCGCCTGGCTGAGTGGCTGGCGCGGCTCGGTCCCGCGTTGTGGCTGCATCGCGCCGGTAGCGACCGCGTCTTTCCGCGCGCGCGCCTGTCCACGCACGGGGTGCTGCTGCTCGATCATCCCGCACTCGCGGCGTTCGCGGGCAGTGTTGTCATCGAAGCACATGGTGCGGTCACTTCGCACGGGCCGCGCGAATGGCTGGAATTCGTCGATGCGCAGTTTGCCTGCATCGCACGCCTGTATCTGCTGCCCGATGCGGACTACCTCGCCTGGGACGCGATGCTCGGTGATTGCGCCATTATGCGCGTGGCGCCGGGCAAGCCATTGCGCTGGCGCGCGCATGCGGCGTTCATGCGCTGCGCATGGCGGCGCATGCACGGATCGTGGCAGGCGCGCATCGTGCGCTTTCCGCTGATGCGCCTGCCGTGCCTGCAGGTGCTCGGCGTGCGCGCGCCTGCGGAATTGTCCGCGTTGGGCCGACAGATCGCCGCGACTATCGCGTGCGACGAGAACGTTTCGCTGGGCGCTTGAATCGCGATCGATCGCGCAGGATCGATTCAGATTCCGGCAGGCGCCCCGAGCGCCGTCGGAGCGAACGCGACCGGCGCGGGCGGGGTCGGCGGAGCGGGAGGCGCGGGCGCAGCAGGAGCA
>NZ_DASVOK010000313.1:0-3081 GCF_036383415.1 Rudaea sp.
CACGCGCGCGCGCGCGGGCGCTCGTGCGCGGGTGCGCGCGGCGCGAGCGGTTTTTCCGGTTTGACTTGGGCCGGAGTGACACGGCGGTTCATGCGCGCACCTCGGCTTTCGACACAGGCGCAGGCCGGAAATCATCGATCAACTTTCCGTGATCGAGCACGAGCACACGCTTGCCCATGCGCTTGATCAGGTTCAGATCGTGGCTGGCGACGAGTACGGCCGTGCCGACCTGTTCGAATTCGGCGAACAGTTTCATGATCTCCGCCGACAGCACCGGATCGAGATTGCCGGTCGGCTCGTCGGCGATCAGCACCGGCGGCTTGCCGACGATCGCGCGGGCGATGCCGACGCGCTGCTGCTCGCCGGTCGACAGCGTCACCGGTGCCGATGCCTCGCGCGCGAGCAGGCCGACCTTGTCGAGCGCGGCGCGCACACGCTTGCCGATTTCCTCGCGCGAGCAGCCGGCGATCTCGAGCGGCAGGGCGACGTTGTCGAACACGCTGCGATCCATCAGCAGGCGATGATCCTGGAACACCATGCCGACGCCGCGGCGCACGCGTGGTACATGGCGTGCCTTGGTCTTGGCGAAATTCTGGCCGTTGACCGTGATCTGCCCGCGCGTCGGCCGGTCCATCAGCGCGACGAGGCGCAGCAGCGTGCTCTTGCCCGCACCCGAATGGCCGGCGACGAAGGCCATCTCGCCTGCGGCCAGCTCGAACGAAAGATCGGTCAGCGCTTCCTGCCCGGACGGATACTTCTTGCTGACCTGTTCGAAACGAATCACGCCTGTTTACCGCGCCAGCTGGCTGTGGCGCATGCCGTAGCCGAAGTAGACGAGAAGGCCGATGCTCACCCAGACCACGAACACGAGCCAGGTGATCGCGGCGAGCTCGGACAGCAGCCAGATCGAGAACAGGATGCCGATGATCGGCACGAAAGGCACCCACGGCGTGCGGAACGAGCGCGGCAACTCGGGCTTGCGCATGCGCAGCACGATGACCGATGCGCAGATCACGATGAACGCCGAGAGCACGCCGATGTTGACGAGCTTGGCTACCTCGTCGAGCGGAAACAGTCCGGCGACGAGCGCGGTGAACACGCCGAGCACGATGGTCGGGCGATGCGGCGTGCCGTAAGTCGGATGCACATGCGCGAACCAGCCCGGCAGCAGGCCGTCGCGCGCGAGCGCGTACCAGATGCGCGCCGCGCCGAGCATGAACGCAAACAGCACGCTGATCAGGCCGAATACGGCCGACACCGAAATCGTCGCCGCGACCCAGTTCAGACCCAGGCTCTTGAACGCATCGGCGACGGGCGCCTCGGTGTTGAGTTTCGGATACGCCACGATGCCGGTCAGGATGAGCGAGACGGCGAGGTACATCGCCATCGACACGCCGAGCGAAAGCAGCACTGCGCGCGGCAGGTCGCGCTGCGGATTCTTCGATTCCTCGGCCGCGGTGGTCAGCGTGTCGTAGCCGAACACGGCGAAGAACACGACGGCCGCGGCGGTCGCGATGCCGCCCCAGCCGAAATGGCCGACGCCTTTCGCGTCGATCACGCGCTCGGGCACGAACGGATGCCAGTTCGTCGGATTGACGTAGAACACACCGATGCCGATCACGAGCGCGACCGCGGCGACCTTGATCGCGACGACGACGGTGTTGAAGCGCGCGCCCCACTCGGTGCGGAACACGAGCAGCGCGGCGACGCCGAGCGTCACCAGTGCCGCGATCACGTTGAACACGCGGCCTTCGCCGGTGCCGAGCGCGCCCTGTGCCCAGACCGGCAGCACGATGCCGGCACTCGCCAGCGCGGACTGTACATAGCCCGACCAGCCGATCGCGACGACGGCGACGATCAGTGCGTATTCAAGCAGCAGGTCCCAGCCGATCAGCCACGCCGGCAGCTCGCCGAGCACGGCGTAGCCGTAGGTGTAGGCGCTGCCGGTGACCGGAATCATGCCGGCGAATTCGGCGTAGCACAGCGCGGCGGCGGCGCTGGCGATGCCGGCGATGACGAACGCGAGCGCGACGGCCGGTCCCGCGTTGAGCGCCGCCTGTTGTCCCGCGAGCACGAACACGCCGACGCCGATGATGCCGCCGATGCCGATCGCGGTGAGTTGCCAGAGGCCGAGCACGCGGCGGAAATCTCCACGCTTGCCGGCTTCGGCCTGCAGCGCTTCGACGGATTTGTGCCGCGTGATGGTGTCGATCAGGCTCATGGACCCTCCCCGAATGATTTGCCCGCGATCATAACCGAGGGGTGAGGTTGGTTGAGCAAGTCAGGTCGGGATGCTGCGTGCCTGCAGCGATACCTGCTTCTTTCCACCGCCGAGCCACTGCGTGCCGACTTCGCGAAAGCCGCAGCGCGCGTGGAATTTCGCCGAGGCGGGATTGGGCGGATCGAGATCGAATTCGCAGGTCAGCGTTTCCACGCCCGCAGTTCTCGCGAAGGCGAGCAGATCGTCGTAGAGCATCGCCGCGAGCCCGTGGCCTTGCCGATTTGCGGTGACGACGATGCGATCAATGTAGAGGAATTGCGCATGGCGTTGCGCGAACCAGCGGTAGTTCGGGCTGTCGTAGTCGGCGCCTTCGCGCAGCACGAGCAGGAACGCGGCGACCGCGCCGTCGATCTCGACCACGCGATGGCAGGCGGCCTGCGCATGCAGGCGGAGTAACCGCGCTTCATCGAGCGGACTGAGAAAATGCACCGACTCGGCGTTGAGGGCGAGGATCGCGGGGAAGTCGCGCGTTGTGGCGTCGCGGATCATGCGGCCTTGTCGCGCCGCAGATCAGGAACGCTTGAACATGCGCACGATGCGATGGAAGAAGCCGGGCTTCTTCGCTGCAGATTTGGCGTCCGTCGCTGTGGCGGCGGAAACCGCCGTCGGGATGGTTGCCGGTTTGCCCTTGGGCGCGGCGAAGGTTTCGGCGCCGGCTTGCGTCTCGATGCGCTCGCCGTGACGACGACCGCGTCCACCGCGGCGGCGACGTTTTTTCGGCGCGGGGCCGTCGGCCGACACGGCGACCGCGGGCTGGGCGACTGCGTCGTTCGTCGCGGCCGGCGTTTCGCGGCGTGGCT
>NZ_DASVOK010000314.1:0-2901 GCF_036383415.1 Rudaea sp.
GTCCGAACGCGAGATGGGCGATGCCTTGAGCGAGGTGATGGGCCTGCCGCTGGTGACCGCGAAGGAGTTTCCCGACGCGCCGCCGCAGAACGTGGCCATGTCGATCCGCTTCCTCAAGCAGCATCACATCGTCCCGATCGGAGAAACCGAAGACAAGGTCACCTGGGTCGTCGCCGATCCGGCCGAGGAGTATCCGATCCAGGCGGCGCAACTCGCGACCGGCAAAAGTGCCGAGATCAAGGTCGGCTTCCGCTCCGAGATCGACGACCTGATCGAGCGCTACTACGGCTCGGGCCGCTCGGCGATGGGTTCGATCGTCGAGAGCCTGTCCGAGGATGCAACGCGCAGCGAGGACGACATCGAGCATCTGCGCGATCTCGCTTCGGAAGCGCCGGTTATTCGCCTGGTCAACCTGATCATCCAGCGCGCGGTGGAACAGCGTGCATCCGACGTGCACATCGAACCGTTCGAGTCGCGATTGAAGGTGCGTTACCGCATCGACGGCGTTCTGCTCGAAGCCGAGTCGCCGCCGGCGGCGTCGACCGCGGCGGTCATTTCGCGCATCAAGATCATGGCAAAGTTGAACATCGCCGAGCGCCGCCTGCCGCAGGACGGACGCATTCCGCTGCGCGTGCAGGGCAAGGAGCTCGACCTGCGCGTCTCGACCGTGCCGACCAGCTTCGGCGAGTCGGTGGTCATGCGTATCCTCGACCGCGAATCGGTCGTATTCGATTTCCACAAGCTCGGCTTCACCGATCAGTTCCTGTCCAAGTTCCTCAAGGTGCTCGAACTGCCGCACGGCATCCTGCTCGTCACCGGCCCGACCGGCTCGGGCAAGACGACGACGCTGTACACGGCGTTGTCGAAGCTCAATACGCCCGACGTCAAGATCATCACGGTCGAAGACCCGGTCGAATATCAGATCGAAGGCATCAACCAGATCCAGGCCAAGCCGCAGATCGGCCTCGACTTCAGCCACGCGCTGCGTTCGATCGTGCGCCAGGACCCGGACATCATCATGATCGGCGAAATGCGCGATCTGGAGACCGCGAAGATCGCGATCCAGTCCGCGCTGACCGGCCACCTGGTGCTGTCGACGCTGCACACGAACAATGCCGCCGGTGCGGTGACGCGCATGCTCGACATGGGCGTGGAAGACTACCTGCTGACTTCGACCGTCAACGGCGTACTTGCGCAGCGCCTCGTGCGCCGGCTCGACATCGAGCACGCGCACAAGTACGAAGCCATGCCCGAGGTGATCGAGGAGTTCGGCCTGCGCCGCTTCCAGCCGAGTGGAAAAGTGGAATTGTACAAACCCGTGCCATCGCCGTTGTCCTCGACCGGCTACCACGGCCGCACGACGATCATGGAATTCCTCGTCATGAGCGAGCCGCTGCGCCGCCTCGTCATGCAGCACGCCGACATGAACAAGATCGAGGAGCTGGCACGCAGCGAAGGCATGCGCACGATGTACGAGGACGGCCTGGTCAAGTCGCTGCAGGGACAGACGACGATCGAGGAAGTGTTGCGCGTGACCTCGGAAAGCTGATGGCGCTCTTTCGCTACAAGGCGGTCACTGCCGAAGGCGAGATCGTCGAAGGCCAGTACGATGTTGCCTCGAACGACGAGGTGATCGCGAAGATCCAGGACGCGGGCAATATCCCGCTCGAGGTATCCGCGGCGGATGGCGAGGGCGGTGGTGGCGGGCTGGCCGGCCTGTTCAAGCGCGAGGCGATGAACCAGACCCAGGTGCTGCAGTTCACCCAGCAGCTCGCGACCCTGCTCGGCGCCGGTCAGCCGCTCGACCGCGCATTGCAGATTCTTCTGGAGTTGCCGGAAAGCGAGAAGGCTCGGCGCGTTGTCGAGCGCATCCGCGACCACGTGCGCGGCGGCGCGCCGTTGTCCGAAGCGCTTGAGGCCGAGCCGGGCATATTCTCGCGTCTCTACGTCAACATGGTGCGCGCTGGCGAAGTTGGCGGCGCGCTCGATACGACGCTCGCACGTCTGGCCAATTATCTTGAACGCGCCAAGGCACTCAAGGAAAGCGTGGTCAACGCGATGATTTACCCGGCGATCCTTGTCGTCATGGTACTCGCCGCGCTGGTCGTGCTGCTCGTCTTTGTCGTGCCGCAGTTCATGCCAATGTTCAAGGACATGAACGTCGAATTGCCGTTGTTGACCAAGGTCGTATTGTTTGCAGGCACGACGCTGCAGGATTTCTGGTGGCTGATCATTGCCGTCGTCGTCTTCGCCGTCTGGGCGCTGCGCAAGCGCCTGGCCGATCCGGAAAAGCGTCTGGCTTGGGATGATCGCGTATTGACGATGCGCGTCTACGGTGCTCTCGTCGGCAGGCTTGAGACTGCGCGGCTGGCGCGCACACTGGGAACTTTGCTCAAGAACGGCGTTCCGTTGCTCACCGCGCTCGGCATCGGCCGCAATGTGCTCAACAATACTGCGCTCGCCCAGGCCGTCGACAAGGCGGCCGAGGATGTGAAGACCGGCGGTGGCCTGGCTTACGCGCTTGCGCAGAGCAAGCGCTTTCCCAAACTCGCCACGCAGATGATTTCGGTCGGCGAGGAGTCGGGGGCGCTCGATGACATGCTGCTGAAGGTCGCCGATACGTTCGACATCGAGGCAAAGAACACGGTCGATCGCTTGCTCGCCGGCCTTGTGCCGGCGATGACCCTGGTCATGACCGGCGTGGTTGGCTTCATCATGATGGCAATCCTGTTGCCGATCATGAGCATCAGCGGTTCGATTCAATAGAATTCCCATTCGATCCCACAGGACGAGTATTTCCATGAAAAAGACTTTCCTCGCACAGACGGCGACGCGTGCGCAATTGACCCGCTCGCGCGGCTTCACCCTGATCGAAATGGTCATGGTGATCGCGCTGATCGG
>NZ_DASVOK010000315.1:0-3630 GCF_036383415.1 Rudaea sp.
CAAGAAGCACTACATCGACCACCGCATCAACTCGATCCAGGAATACCTGGCCAAGCACATCCGCAACAAGTACGAGATGTTCGACGTCAACGTGTACCAGGAAAACATCTTCCACACGAAGATGCACGTGAAGGAGTTCGATCTCGAAACTTACTTGTTCGAGGCGCATGCCAAGGACCTGTCGTTCAAGGAACGCCTGCGCATCGAGTCGGTGCTCAAGCGTGAGATCGAGGAGTTGTTCCACGGGCGCAATCTGTCCTGATCGCTTCGGCGCGATTCGTCGCGCTTGGCTTGGCCCTGCCATTCCCGTCTTCACGGAGACGACGAGCAACAGCGAAAGTGCGCGCGAAGCGCGCAGGTCACTGTAGCGTGAAATCCACCCGAGTCGTCTTGCCCTGGTCGTCGATGCCCTTGGGCGTCAGCTGCGGCGCGAGCGTCCACAGGCGGCGGTCTTCGACCTTGCCGTGGAGGAAGCCGACGACGTGGCCGGCGCGGCGCTCGGCGAGGTGCAGCATCGAGCCGTCGTCGATCGTGACGTTCGCTTCGAGCAGGCGGCGCATTTCCTCGGGCGGCTGCGATTTGGTCAGCCAGACCAGCGTTTTTTCCTTCGGGAACTTGGCGTGCTTGTATGCGGCCTCGAGATACTTGTCCGTGTCGGCCGGCGAGAGGGGCGCCGCAGCGACCTCGTCGCCGTGGTCGTGCGCATATTCGCTGCGGATCAGTTCGTCGACGGTGACGCGGCGCAATCCGTCGATGTCGAGTGCAGGATCGGTGCGCCCGACGATGCCGAGGTTGAGTGATGGTTTCTCTCCGAGGATCTTCGCGATCTGCGCGAGCTTGGCCTCGGCTGCCGCATCGAGCCGATCGGCACCGGGCGCGAATTCGACGAAGCCGAGATCGGCGCCGGGGCCGTCGCCGTCGCCCTTGAACGCCGCAGCGAGCAAGCGGAACGGCGCAGTCGCGGCCTTCGCGATCATGCCGGCGAACGCGCGCCAGACCATGCCGCCGAGCGAGAACTGCGGATCGTCGAGCGAGCCCGACACGGGCACGTTGACGTCGATCACGCCGTTCGAATCCTTGAGCAGGGCGACGGCGAGCTTGACCGGCAGATGGCTCACGCCGGGATCCTTGTTCTCCTCGCCGAAGGTGAGCTGGTCGATGGTGAGATGGTTGTCGGCCTTGAGCTTGCCCTGGTCGAGCAGATAATTCACGTCGGCGTTGAGACGGCCCTTGATGATCGGATAGCCGGTGTACTTGACCGAATACGCGGACAGGTGGGTCAGCTCGACGCTGTCGGCCTTGCCCTTGATCTCGACGTAGGCGACCGGCGTGAGCGGATTGATCTTGCCGTCGATGTCGACCTGCGCGTTGTCGTCGAGCAGGCCGCGCAGGGTGACTTCGGCGGGAGGTGTTGCGGCGGCCGTGCCGAATGCGCCGATCTTGCCGGACAGCTGGGTGATGTTCGCGGTGTAGTTCGGCTTGACGAAATTGTCGGTGTAGTTGAGATGGCCACGCGACAAGGTGATCTGGCCGACCTGGATGGCCGCGGCGGGCTTCGCCGCTTCGGGTTTGGGCGCGGGTGTCGCGGCCTGCGCCGCGGGTGCCGGATTCGACGGGCCTTCGACGCGTGTGACCGACACCGGCGTCGCCGCGTTCGCACCGGCGATGTCGCTGAGATTGAGCTTGCCGTTCGCGTTCATGATGACGCGTGCGTAGAAATCGGACAGCGCGATGTCGCCGAGCTTGAGCTGCATCGGCGCGGCGCCGTTCTGCGCGTAGTCGATCGCGCCGATGTTGAGCGCACGGCAACTGGCGAAGTCGTCGCCGGTCAGCTTGTCGAGCACGCGCAGGCGGCCCAGCGTGACGCGGCCGCGGTACGCCGTCTTCGCCGGCGTGGTTGCGGCATAGCGCAGTTCGCCATCGCTGGTCAGCAGCGCGGAGGCTACGCGCACGTTGAGCGGCACGTCGGCATAGGCGGTCATGCCGGCGATGTCGAGTTCGCGCGTCTTCAACTTGAGATCGACATCGAACAGGGCCGGCTTGATGCTGCCGTTGACCTCGAAACCGCCCTGGCCGATCGCGCCGCTCAACGCGAGCTTGAGCGGTTGTTTCATGTCTTCGCTCAGGCCGGTGACGTCGCCCTTGATCGCCTCGACCGCAATCCGCGTCGGCTTCGGTGTCGTGTGATCCTCGATCGTCGCGCCGGCGTCATCGAGGACAAGGCGCGCGACGCTCCATTTCCACGGTTGCACGGGTTTGGCGGACTTCGCCGCGGCCGCGGTTTTCGTTGCTGGCTCGTTGCCGATCAGGCTGGCGAGGTCGATCCTGCCGTCGCGTTCGCGTCGCGCGTTGACGCGTAATCCGTGCATGACGACATCGCCCTGGTGTACTTCGCCCGCGGCGAGGTCGAATTTCAGCAGCGCGAGGTCGAGCGCCTTCCATGCGATCGCCGGCTCCTTCGCATCCTTGAGGCCGATCGCGACGTCGCGCAGCGTCGATTTCGCCGGTTCGACATGCAGGTTGAACAGGCCTTTCCAGTCGGCGACGAAACTGCCCTCGGTGTCGAAGGTACCGCCGCGGATCGTCGCACGGCTGCCGGCCGGCAGCGCGAACGGCTGCAGCGGCGCGATGCCGACATTCTTCGCGCTCAGCTTGCCGGCGTAGCGGCTCGCGGCCAGATCGAGCTTGCCGTGTGTGGCGAGGTCGCCGCCGTTGTGTTTCGCGCTCACCTCGACGGCCGCGGTCGTGCCCTTGGTCGTATCGAGGCCGCTGACCGAGCCGGAGAGGTTGTCGATCGTCACGGTTGCATCCGCCAGTGTCTCGTCGACATAGTCGAAGCGGCCCGCGACGAGACCGAGATGGGCGATCGCGAATTCGCTTTCCGGAGCCTTGTCGCCCGCCGGCTTGGGCTTTGCGTACAGTGCATCGAAATTGCTGCGCCCGCCCGGCCGCGCGACATAGCGCAGTTTCGCGTGATCGAGATTGACGTTGTCGAAACGGTAGCGTGAGATCAGCGGTTCGACGTCGGCGAACGAGGCGATCACGCGGCTGGCTTCGACGATCGAAGTCTTGGCCTTGTCGGTCATCGCGAAATCGTCGAGCACGATCGCGCCGTCGATGCGCAACTGCCGCGCCGCCTTGTCCTGCACGAAATGCGCGCGCACGCTGCCGGAAACGAGGCCCTTCGGAATCGCAACCGGCAGCTCGGACGGCACGTAGGCGAGATATTGCGGCAGGTCGAGGCGGTCGAGGGTGAGGTCGATCGTCGATTCGAGACTGTCCTTGAACGGCTTGGTCTGGCCTTCGATGCGCAGCGGCCGGCCGTCGATGCGCGCGGCGAGCAATGGCTGCACGAACACGTCGACATCGCTCGGGAGGTTGGCGAGGAACGGGATGCCGATTTCGATGTCCTCGACGCGATGGCTCGCATTCGTCGGCTTGTCGTCGAAGCGGATCTCGCCGCGGTGCACGCTGATGTTCGACAGCGAGAAGCGCGCGGGTTCGGGCGGCGGTGCCTTCGCGTCGGCTGACGGTCGCGCGGCGGGCGCTCCGTCCTGTTTTGCCGGCGGGCCCGCAAAACGGTCGATCAGGTCGGAGAAATTGAAGCGCCCATCGGCAGTGCGTGCGAGC
>NZ_DASVOK010000316.1:0-8833 GCF_036383415.1 Rudaea sp.
GGTCGGCGCGCGCAGCGCGACGGGTGAGGGTGGCGCGCGGCGCCGCCAAACGTGAGGCCAGACCCGCCGCGTGGCATCCTATCGCGCATGGCCGGCCGCATCCCCACGCAATTCATCGACGACCTGCTCGCCCGCGTCGACATCGTCGAGGTGATCGAGCAGCGCGTGCCTCTGCGCAAGCAAGGGCGCGACTGGAGCGCGCGCTGCCCGTTCCACGACGAGCGCTCGCCGTCGTTCACGGTGAGCCCGGCCAAGCAGTTCTACCACTGCTTCGGCTGCGGCGCGCACGGCAGCGCGATCGGTTTCCTGATGAACTACGACCGCATGGAGTTTCCCGACGCGGTCGAGGAGCTCGCCCAGCGCGTCGGCCTCAAGGTGCCGTACGAAGGCGGCGGTGCACGCCCGGTCGAGGATTCGACCGACCTGTACACGCTGCTCGACTCGGCGGCGAAGTTCTACCAGCGCGAGCTGGCGAAGAACGCCAAGGCGCGCGCGTATTTCGATTCGCGCGGGCTCGACGCAGAGACGATCGCCCGCTTCGGCCTTGGCTATGCGCCGGATCAATGGGATGCGCTGAAATCTGCGCTCGGCACCTCCACGCAACGCATGGCACTGCTGGAAAAAAGCGGGCTGGTCAAAAGCGGCGAGCGCGGCAAGTACGAGTACTTCCGCAACCGCGTGATGTTCCCGATCGCGGACCGGCGCGGGCGCACGATCGCGTTTGGCGGACGCATCCTCGAAAAGACCGAGGACTCCGGTCCGAAATACCTCAACTCGCCCGAGACGACGCTGTTCCACAAGGGCCAGCAGCTGTTCGCGCTCTGGCAGGTGCGTCAGGCGCACGCGAAGATTCCGCGACTGATCGTGGTCGAAGGCTACATGGACGTGATCGCGCTGTTCCAACATGGCGTGACCCAAGCCGTTGCCACGCTCGGTACGGCGACGACGCGCGACCATGCCGAGCTCTTGTTCCGCAACTGCGCCGACGTCTATTTCTGCTTCGACGGCGACCGCGCCGGGCGCGGCGCGGCGTGGAAGGCAGTCGAATCGGTGTTGCCGCGCATGCGCGACGGGCGCCAGGCTTTCTTCCTGTTCCTGCCCGAAGGCGAGGATCCGGATTCGCTCGTGCGCAGCGAAGGACAAAATGGCTTCGAGGAGCGCCTGAAAGCGGCGACGCCGTTGTCCGAATTCTTCTTCTCCAATTTGAGCAGCGATGTGAACCTCGCCAGCCTCGACGGCAAGGCGCGCCTCGCCGAACGCGCGCGGCCGCTGCTGACTCAGATTCCCGACGGCGCGTTCCGCGACCTGATGGTTGCCGAACTCGACAAGCGCGCGAATGTGACGCTGCGCATCGATGCGCCCGTGAGCGACACGCCGCGCAGGCCCGCGCGGCCGCAGGAACGCTCGCTCGTGCGCATCGCCGTCGCCCTGCTCCTGCAGAATCCCGGCTTCGCTGCCGCGATCGAGCCGCCGCACACGTTTTCCGCGCTGCGCCTGCCCGGCATCGCGCTGCTCGTCGAACTGATCGCGCTGTGCCGCGAACGCGCCGAGATTGCCACAGCCGCGATCGTCGATCTCTACGCCGAGCGCGAGGAAGGTCGCGCGCTGCAGAAACTGGCGGTAATGGAATTCCCCGGCGGCGAAGACGCCTGGCGCGCGGAGTTCTTCGATGCGCTCAAACAACTCGATCGGCAGACCATGCAGCAACGCGTGGAAGACCTGATGAAGAAGCAAGCCGACGGTTCAATCACTTCCGTCGAGAAGGACGAGCTGCGCAACCTGCTGCCGCTGAAGAGCGCCTCCTCATCCAGCCCTTCTCCCCAACGATAAAGCTGTCGCGGGAGAGGGCTCTCGTGGCTCAGTCGTGCACCTGCCCCGGTCGGATCGCGAGCAGAGCGAGCAAGGTCAGCAGCGCCGCACCGGCCAGGTACCAACCCACTGCGGCAACGCCGTAGTCGCGCGCCAGCGAGGTCGCGAAATACGGCGCGAGCGAAGCGCCGAGGATGCCGGCGAGGTTGAACGCGAGCGAGGCGCCGGTGTAGCGCACCGCTGTCGGAAACAGCTCGGCCATCGCCGTGCCGAGCGGGCCGTAGGTCAAGCCCATGAGGAACAGGCCGACGGCGAGGAAGACGAGCACGAGCAACGGCTGATCCTTGACGAACATCGGCCCGAACAGCAGCCCGAACGCCAGGATCGCGACCGTCGCGACGATCAGCATCGCGCGCCGTCCGCGTTTGTCGGCAATCACGGCCGACAGCGGGATGGCCACGGCGAACGCGAGCATGGAGAGGATCTGCATGATCAGGAACTCGCCGCGCGGATAAGCCAGCGGCCCCGTGCCCCAGCTCAGCGAGAACACCGTCATCAGATAGAATAGGACGAAGGTCGCGAGGCAGACGAAGGTCGCGATCACGAGGATCAGCGCATGGCGCGAGAGCACCGCGCCGATCGGCACGGCGACGCGCTCGTTCTGCTCGATCGCACGCAGGAACGCCGGCGTCTCCTGCAGGCGCAGGCGCACGTACAAGCCGACGAGGACGAGCAGGGACGAAAGCAGGAATGGCACGCGCCAGCCCCAGGTGAAGAACTGCGCGTCGTTCATTGTGGCGGTCAGGACGAGGAAAATTCCGGCCGAGCAGATGAAGCCGATCGGCGCGCCGAGCTGCGGGAACATGCCGTACCAGGCGCGCTTGCCCGGCGGCGCGTTCTCGGTCGCGAGCAGTACCGCGCCGCCCCACTCGCCGCCGAGGCCGAGGCCTTGGCCGAAGCGGCACAGCACGAGCAGCAGCGGCGCGGCGATGCCGATCGAGCCATAGGTCGGCAGCAAGCCGATGATCACGGTCGACAGGCCCATCGTCAGCAGTGCGGCGACGAGCGTCGCCTTGCGCCCGACGCGGTCGCCGAAGTGGCCGAACACGGCCGAGCCGACCGGGCGCGCGAAGAAGGCGACGGCGAACGTCGCGAACGACTGCAGCTGCGCCGAGGTCGGGTCGCCGGCCGGAAAGAACAGCTTCGGGAACACGAGCACCGCCGCCGTGGCGAAGATATAGAAATCGAAGAACTCGATCGTCGTGCCGATCAGGCTCGCGAACAGCACGCGCCATTTGGAATTCACCGCGGCATCGCCGCTTTCGATTACCGCCGCACTACTTGCCATCGCCGCATACCTCGCTGCCTTTGTCGAACACGATGCGCCATGTGCCGGATGGCTGGCGCTGCCAGATCGAATTGAACGTCGCGATGACCTTGCCTGCCGGATCGCGCACCGGCCCGGTGCTCAGCGCCAGCGCGCTCGAATCGAGTACTTCAACCTGCGCCGGCTCCCACGAGAACGGCGCGGCGGGCTGCTCGAAGTACTTCTTCCAGCCGGCCGCGACCTGGGCCCTGCCGCGCAACGGCTCCTTACCGCCGAAGAAGACCGCGTCCTCGGCGAGAAAGCCCGTGAAGGCCGCATGGTCGCGGTCAGCCATGGTTTTCGCGAACGCGCGCTCGGTCGCCTCGACCTCCCGCTGCGCCTGCGCGCGCGGGATTTTCTGCGCCGTGCCCACGCATCCCGCGAGGACAAGGACAGCGAACAACATCATCCCCATCGACCCGTATTTCATGATTCCCCCTGCGATTTGACCCCGATTGTGACAGGTGGCGCGCGGCTTGCGCAGCGTCCGCTGTGGCTTTTCCGTTAATTTGCCTGTATTGTGCGCGCACTGCGTTTTGCAAAGGTCACAGTGCACCGTGGCCGTTGGGTCGATCCAACGAACCGCTTCACGTTTCGCCCGTGTTCTCCTTTCGCAATCACAGTCTCGGTTTCGGGTCTCCCGAAGTCGCGATTTTTCTTTCATTCATCTTTGCAAGGAGTTAGACATGGCTGACCGTCAGACCGGCACCGTGAAATGGTTCAACGACGCCAAGGGCTTCGGCTTCATCACCCCGGAAAGCGGCGCGGACCTGTTCGTCCACTTCCGTTCGATCCAGGGTTCGGGCTTCAAGACCCTCCAGGAAGGCCAGAAGGTCACCTTCGTGACCGTGCAGGGCCCGAAGGGCCTGCAGGCCGACCAGGTGCAGGTCGCCTAAGCGTCCCGCATCACGGACCACAAAAACCCCGGGTGGAAACGCCCGGGGTTTTTTTATTTGGATGTAATGACCACTTGGGCGGCGTTGCGCCCCGCGGCACCGCTGATGCCGCCACCGCCGTGCACGCCGCTGCCGCACAGGTAGAGCCCGTCGATCGGCGTCGCGTGTTTCGACCAGCCCGGCAGCGGGCGCATGAAGAAGATCTGGTCGAGGATGAGCTGGCCGTGGTTGAGGTCGCCTTCGCTCAGTCCGTAGTCCGACTCGAGATCGCGCGGCGTAATCACGTGCGTGCGTCGGACCGACGCCTTGAAACCGGAGCAATGCGCGTCGAGCGTATCGATCGCGCGCTGCGCGACTATGGCGCGCGCCGCGTCCCAATCGCCATTCCGCAGCGCATACGGCGCGAACTGGAAATGGATCGAGACGATATTGCCGTTCGTCGTGGCCTCCAAATATGGCTGCGCCGAAGTCTCGCCGTACTTGGCCGCGTCGTAGGCGCGCTCCAGATAGCGGATCGACGGTGCGACCGCGAGCGTGCCATCCGGCAGACCGTGCTTGCCGTCGGTTTCGACATGCACTTTCGCCACGCAGCCGCGCAACTTGATCGATTGCGCCTGCCAGACGAACTCGGGCGGCAGTTCGGCCGCGCCGACGAGATGCAGGAACGTGCGGCGCGGATCGGCAGCGGAGATCACGCAATCCGCCGCGATTTCTTCGCCGTTGGCGAGGTGCACGCCACGCGCGCGTTGACCATCGACGATAACGTTGCGCACCTCGGCCGAAGTGCGCACTTCGCCACCACGCGACTTCAGCGCATCGACCAGCGCAGCCGTGATCGAACCGACACCACCTGCAACCGGTCGGTGCGCGAGGCCACCACGGTTGAGCCAGTTGTGCATCAGCGTGTAGCCGGTACCGGCCGACATCGGGCCGAGGGTGACGCCGTGGATCGCGAGCGCGGACACGGCTGCGCGCAATGGTTCCGATTCGAACCAGTCGCTGGTGAATTCCTCGGCCGACATCGACATCGCGCGCACGACGCGGAACATGTCGCGGCCGCCGAGGCGGCGCAGCTTCCACAGCAGGCCGGCAAGCGGCAGGCCCTCGCGCAGCGCGAAATGCGGCAGGCGCGGCATCGGCGTGCGGTAGGCGGCGTCGAGGAAGGCCGCGGCGCGATCCATGAAAGCGACGAACTCGGGCCAGCGCTCGGCATCGCGCGCGGAGAATTCCTTGATCGCCGCGCTCGCGCGCGCGGGGTCGGCGTCGAGGGTCAGGCGCTTGCCGCCGTCGAGCAGGCATGTGTATGCGGAGTTCGCGCGCGGCGCTTCGATGCGCAAGCCGAGATCGGCGACGATGTCGGGGCGCAGCTGCGCGCTCGCATACAACGCATCCGCACTGAAGCCTTCAGCGAACGATTCGGTGACGAGCTGGCCGCCGGGAATGTCCCGGCGTTCGAGCACGAGCACCTTCCTGCCGGCCTTGGCCAGATAGTTCGCGGCGACGAGTCCGTTGTGGCCGGCGCCGATGATGATGACGTCACAGGCCATTATTTCCGATCCTTCAAAATCGCTTCGGCCGCGAGCTTGCCCGGCGCGCCCATGACGCCGCCGCCCGGATGCGCTCCGGCCGCGCCGAAGTAATAACCCGGCAGCGGCGTGCGGAAATCAGCCCACTGCGGCGCCGGGCGGAAGAAGAACAGCTGGTGCAGCAAGAGTTCGCCGTGAAAGATGTTGCCGCCGGTGATGCCGGCGATGCGCTCGATGTCCTTCGGCGTGATCACCTGCTTGCCGACGATGCACGATCGGATGTTCGGCGCGTATTTCTCGATCGTCGAGATCACGGTCTCGCCGAACGCTTCGCGCTTGGCGTCGTCCCAGCCGCCTTCGAGGTCGTACGGCGCGTACTGCACGAAGCACGACATCACGTGGTGCCCCGGCGGCGCCATGTCGCGGTCGATCATCGACGGGATGATCATGTCGATGTACGGGTTCTTCGAGTACTGGCCGTACTTGGCTTCGTCGTAGGCGCGCTCGATGTAGTCGATGCTCGGGCTGATCGAGATCGCACCGCGATGCAGCGGCCCTTCGCCGGGCAAGCAGGTGAAATCGGGCAATGCATTGAGCGCGATATTGACCTTGCCCGACGAGCCGCGCACGCGGAACTTGCGCACCGCCTCGCTGAATTCGCCGGGCAGATGCTTGTCGTCGACGAACTGCAGGAAGGTGCGCTTCGGATCGGCCGCGGACAGCACGATCTTGGCCTGCAGTTCGTCGCCGTTCTGCAGTGCCACGCCCGCTGCGACGCCGCCTTTGACGATGACTTTCTCGACCGGCGTATTGGTGCGGATCTCGACGCCGAGCGCGCGCGCCGAACTCGCGATCGCGGCCGAGACGCCGCCGGTGCCGTTCTTGGCGAAACCCCAGGCGCGGAACGCACCGTCGATCTCGCCCATGTAGTGATGCAGCAGCACATAGGCCGTGCCCGGCGAGCGCGGTCCGAGAAACGTGCCGATGATGCCGCTCGCCGACTTCGTGCCTTTGAGCGCATCGAACTCGAACCACTCGTCGAGCAGGTCGGCCGAGGACTGGGTCACGAGCTTGGCGATGCGGTACAACTCCTTTTCGCTGAGGCTGCGCGCGTACTGGCCGAGCTTGAGCAGGCCGAGCAGGTCGCGCGGACTCAGCGACGAGGGATCGGGCGGCACCATGCCGATGATGGGCTTGATCGCCTTCGCCGCGCGCGCCATCACACGCGAATATTCGTCGGAGGCTTCGGCGTCTTTAGTCGAATGACGATAGACCTCCTGACGGGTCAGGTCGTGGTCGTCCCAGCTGCCGAGGTAGTCGCCGTTGTCGAGCGGCGTCACCGTGCTTGGCAGCGGCAGTATCTTCAAGCCGTGCTTCGGCAATTCGAGATCGCGGATGATCTCCGGCCGCAGCAGACTGACCACGTAACTGAATTCGGTGAAACGATAGCCCGGAAAGATTTCCTCGGTCATCGCCGCGCCGCCGACGACCTCGCGGCGTTCGAGCACCACGACCTTCTTGCCCGCGCGCGCGAGATATGCGGCCGCGACGAGGCCGTTGTGACCCGCGCCGATGACGATGGCGTCGTATTGGTTGCTACTCATCCAAGTCCTCTCGACAAAACATCCGTGCAATTTTCGGCACATGGATGTGCCGACGAATCGGCGGTTCCATCGTCGATTCGACAAGCGTGGCGCGGCTCCACCGCGATCGCTTGTTTGCGAACCGCGGCAGGATGCCCGGTTTCGCGATTCATTTACGTTTCCATTCGGGTTCGTAAAACGGCAACTTGACCACGGTCGCCGGTGCATGCAGGCGATGGTGCTCGACCGTGACTTCCATCGCCAGGCGCGTACCGGCTTCGTAATGCGGGCGCTGCACGTGCGCGAGCGCGATATATTTCTTCAGCACCGGCGACCAGGTGCTCGTCGAGGCATAGCCGACCTGCTTGCCCGCGTGCATCACCGGCAGGCTCCCGCGCATCGCCATGCCCGGAATCTGCGGCGGCAGACCGACGCGCGCGTAGAGTTGTTCGAGTCCTTGCCAGTCGACTTCGAGCCCGGTGAGTTTCCACGCCGAGCCTTCCTTGTGCTCGCGCTCGAGCGCGCGACGGCCGACGAAGTAGCCCGGCTTGTCGAGCGCGACCGTCCAGCCCAGGCCCATCTCGAACGGCGTCGATTTCTGCCCGGCGATCCAGGCGTGGTTCGCGGCGGTGTAGTCGACGTCGATCATGAACAGGCCCGCTTCAACGCGCGCCATGTCCATCGCGAGGATGCCACAGGGCACAATGCCGTAGTCGCGGCCGGCCTCGATCAGCGCGTCCCAGACCGCTAGCGCGTCGCCCGCGTCCATCCAGATTTCGTAGCCGAGATCGCCTGTGTAGCCGGTGCGCGAGATCGTCACCGGCTTGCCCGCGAGTGTCGTTTCGGTGAGACGAAAGAACTTGAGCTTGTCGAGCGGCTTGGCACAGACGCGGTTGAGGATCGCGCGCGACTTCGGCCCCTGCAGGCTCAGCGCGGCGACCTGGTCGGTGATTTCGGTGATCGTCACGTCCATGCCGACCGCATTCATCGCCAGCCAGCGCAGACTCGGTTCGGCCGAGGTCAGGCGGAACGTCGTTTCGGAAAGGCGCGAGATCGTGCCGTCGTCGAGCAGCTTGCCGTCGTCGTCGCACCAGCCGGTGTAGAACACCTGGCCGACGGCCATCTTGAGCACGTCGCGCGGCGTCATTCGATGCAGCAGTTTCGCAGCGTCCGGGCCTTCGATCACGTATTTCATCAACGGCGTGATGTCGATCAGCGCGGCCGCATCGCGGATCGCCCAGTACTCGCGGTCGAGCAAGAGGTCGTACGATCCGGCGACGATGTAGCCGGCCCAACGCCGCCAGTTCTGCGGCAGAGACAGACGCGACGTGCGCTCGTGGAACGGCGTGCGCTTCAGTTCAAGCATGCGGATTCCCGATCAAGTGGCCGCCGACGTCGCGGCCATCCGCGGATTATGGGCGAGCGCCCCGGCGCAGCGCTAGCCCGGCGCAGCATGGACGAAGAGCAGGTCGATCGTCGATCATTGCGCGATGCAACTGCGCACCGTCACCGCCACCCGCTACGTCACCCCGCTGCGCGAGGGTGGCTCACTGCCCGCGATCGTCGAAGCCGACGATCAAGGTTTGTACGTGCTCAAGTTCCGTGGCGCCGGACAGGGCCCGCGCGCGCTGATCGCCGAACTCGTCGCCGGCG
>NZ_DASVOK010000317.1:0-9509 GCF_036383415.1 Rudaea sp.
GAAGAAGGCAAAACTGCCACACTCCAGTTCAACCATACGTTTGCCAACAACTGGGTCTGGAATGCGGCGTACCGCTATGCCGACTATTCAAGCGATCAGACGGACTTCAGCGCTGTCTCGATCCTGTCCGACAACGTGACGCTGCAGCGGCGCGCCCGAGCCCTCGAAGTCTCGCGCAGCACCAAAACCTTCGATACCAATCTGGCGATTCCGCTCGAAACCGGACCGGTCGAGCAGAAGATCGTGGTCGGCGTCACCAGCGAGCGTTTCTCGATCAACAACAATCGCACCAAGTTCTATAACAGCACCTGCCCTGGCGCTTATTGTTTCAACATAAACATCTACAACCCGGTCTATGGAAAGGTGCCGGCCTTCGACACCATCCCGCCGGGAGCGGCGACGTCGCTCACCAACAACATCAACCAGGATGACACTCGTGCCATCTATGTTTCCGATCTGATCTCCCTGGGGGAACGCTGGAAGGTTTCGCTCGGCGCGCGCAACTTCAGCGACGATTCCACCTCAGTCTTCATCAGGCCTGCGCAGCCGGATCAGAGCAAAACGATAAAGAAATCCCTGTTGCCGATGGCCGGCGTGCTGTTCCAGCCGAACAAGAACTGGACGCTCTATGCGAGCTTTTCCGAATCCTATGTTCCGCCCGACCCGACCTATCAGGACATCAACGGCCAAAACCATTTCGTGCCAATCGAGGGCAAGCAATACGAAGCCGGGGTCAAGAACGACAAGCTTTTCGACGGTCGCCTCACCGCGACGCTTGCGGTATACCGCATCGACGAAAAGAACATCCTCAACAGCTTCAGCTGCGTCGCCTACGGCACCTGCTGGACCCAGATCGGCGCGGCGCGCTCGGATGGCGTCGAATTCGAAACCAACTTCAACGTCACCAAGCAATGGCAGCTGATTTTCGGCTATGCGCACAACAACGCTCGCGTGACCGCATCGAACCAGCCGGTACAGGTCGGCGCGAAGTTGCAGAATGCGCCGGCGGACAGCTCCAATCTGTGGACACGCTACAACTTCGACAACGGCTTCTCGATCGGTGCGGGCTTCGTCTACAACAGCAGCTACGCGGGAAGCGTGCCGACGACGGCCATTCCGGGCATCCTGGCGATGCCAGGCTACACGGTCGCCGACATGGCGCTGACCTACGAGCACGACAACTATTCGGTCAACCTCAAGCTCAACAATCTTTTCGATCGCACCTATTACGTCGCCACGGGCTCGACCCCACAGGTGATGGTCATACCCGGCGCGCCGCGCAACTTCACGCTTTCGTTCCGCGCCAAGTTCTGATCACGCAATCGTCGGAGCCGCCATGTTGCGATCACGGCATCGATCGATCGAGTGGACCTGGCTCGGCGCGTGTCTGTTCCACGCTGCCGCGGCAATCGCCGCGCCACCTGCTTCTTCCCCAGGTGGTGCGGACGCGGCGGCGCTTTTACAACAACCGGCGCGATGCGCGCCGATGGCAGCCGACAAGGACGATCGCACCGATACGGCACGGCGCGCGATCGAGGGATTTCCCGCCTATGCGCCGCTGCGCAAGGTCACTGGCACGATCCGCCTGTGGGGCCACGGCAGCGCCAAACGTGACTTCATGGGCGATCTGGTGCGTTCATGGATCGAGGCGTTTCATCGCCAGCAACCCGATGTCCGTTTCGACTATCGCATGTACGGCACGGCGTCGGCGGTCGGCGCGCTCTACACCGGCGCCGGCGACATCGCGCTGCTCGGCGAAGAAATCAGCCCGGCGGCCGCGCGCGCCTTCGTGCGCGCGAAAGGCTATGCCCCGACCGCCATCGAAGTCGCCACGGGCAGCGTCGAAACCAATTACTTCGACTACGCGCACATGATCTTTGTGCACGCGGACAATCCGGTCGAGTGCCTGTCGCTGCGCCAGCTCGATGCGATTCTCGGCGAGCAGCACAAGCGCGGCGAGCGCAATGTCCGCGACTGGTCGCAACTGGGCCTCGGCGGCGAATGGGCCGGACACCGAATCACGCCGTATTCGTGGAAGACCGACGAAGACTTCGGCCTGTTCTTCCGCGAGCGCGTGCTCGAAGACAGCCATCGCTGGAATCCTGATGTTCGCGAGTATGTCCACGGCGTGAACGCCGACGGCAGCCAGTACGATCAGGGACAGCGCATCCTCGACGCGCTCGCGCAGGACCGCTACGGCATCGCGATCTCGAACGTGCGCTACGCGCGTCCCGGCGTCAAGGCGGTGGCGCTGGCCTGGCGCGATGATGGTCCGTGGGTGCGCGCGACGACGGCCAGCCTCATCGACCGCAGCTATCCGCTGGTGCGCATCATTCCCGCGATCGTCGACCTGCCGCCCGGACGCAAGCTCGCTCCCGCGGTCGACGAATTCCTGCGCTTCGTGCTGAGCCGCGAAGGCCAGTCGCTGCTGATCGAACGCAGCGACTACCTGCCGCTCGACCGGCATGCACGCGATGCGCAGATCGGGAAATTGAAGTGATGAAAAGCTCTATAGCCTTGCGCAAGCTCATCCGCGCGCTCGCTGTCGTCGCAGCTCTCGCCTCGCCGGTCCTCTGCGCAGGCGCCGGGCCGATCGCACCGCCACCCTGGCAGGCGCCATCCGGCATGCTGCGCGTATGGGGCACGCCGCGCGCCGCGGACATCGTGGGCCGCTGGCAAGGCGGGTTTCGCGGCACGCGCGTGGTCACGCATTTGACCGGCAGCGACATCGCGATGGCGGCCTTGTATACCGGCCAGGCCGATATCGCGCTGATCGGACGCGAGGCGACCGACGCGGAGATCAAGGCGTTCGAATGGGTCTTCCACTATCGGCCCACGCGTATCGAGGTCGCCACCGGCAGCCTCGCCAGCCCGGGGCGTTCGCCCGCGCTCGCCGTATTCGTGCATCGCGACAATTCGCTGGCGCGCATCGACTTCGCAACGATCGCCTCGGTCTTCGGCGCGAAACCCGCACAGGGCGCGCGCAGCCTGCGCGACTGGAGCGATCTGGGTGTGAGCGGCGAGTGGTCGCGGCATCGGATTCACCTGTACGCGCCGGACAGCGAAAGCGGCAGCGGCGCGTTCTTCCGCGCGCGCGTGCTCGGTGGCGAAAGCAAGATGAATTGGGAGAATCTCGACGAATTCGCCGAGCCTGCGCGCACGCCGGGCGTTGACGTTGCCGGGCGCGACGTGCTGCGCGCACTTGCCAGGGACCGCTACGGCATGGCGATCGCCGATCTCGCCTACGCGAACGCCGGGGTGAAGGCGCTCGCGCTCAGGAGCGATGGCGAGTTTCAACCGCCGACGCGGTCGACCTTGATCGACGGTGTCTATCCGCTGCGCCGTTCACTGTATGCGTACATCAACGTGCCTTCGCATTCGGCGCCCGGTGCCACCGTCGAAAAATTTCTGCGTCATGTTCTCGGCGCCGAAGGCCAGCATGCGCTCGAGGCCGATCAAGGCGGCTATCTGCCGCTCGCCAAGGAAGCCGCGCAGCGCCAAGTGCACACGCTCGACGAACTGCCGAAATAGCCACACACCCTCTCCGCTCAGCGCAGGATTTTTCGCATGCGCAGATAGCGCACGATGCCGGTGTAGCCGAGGATCGGAACGGCGAGCATGCCGAGCAGCAGGATGCACTGGCCGAGCAGCCCGCCGATCTGGCCGGTATGCACTGCGACCGCTGCGAAGATCAGTTTCTGCCCGAAGCTGGCCTGCGCGTACGGGCGGAAGCTCAGCACCTCGCCGCTGTAAGCGTCCAGATAAAGATAGTTGCGCGCGTTGGCGATCGGCGCGGTGCGGTCGACCGTGTAGATCTCGATCGATCCGCGCGGCTTCGCGGGATAGCGGATGACGGCCAGATCGAAATCGGGCAGCAGCTTGCGCACCGTCTGCATGGTGGACTCGACACGCAACGGCTCGCGCCCTGCGGGTTCGGACGACGAAGGCGCGCCGACCGGAACCGGCGAACCGACGATCCGGCAGATCGCATTGCCCGCCCAGTCGAATGCCTGCGGGATTCCGGTCAACGCCACCGGGAGCAGGATCAATGCGGCGTAGAGCCCCGCCGACGTGTGCTGATTGCGCAGTCTCGGCAGGCCACGCAGGCGCGGGTTGTATTTCGCGGCCACTTTCAGCGCCCCGAGCTTGCGTGGCCACCAGATGAAGATGCCGCCGATGACGAGAACGAAGCTCATCGCGATCGCAATTGAACCGGGAACGAAATCGATCGGCTTGTCGCCCTGCAGATAGGCCCACTTGTGCACTTTTTCCAGCATGCCGAACAGACCGCCGTAGCGGTTCTGCCGGCCGAGCACGCGGCCATCGCACGGATCGACGTAGATCGAATCGTTGTCGCTGAAGCGGAACATCGTCGAGGTGCCCGAGCTGCCGTAGAACCAGACGAAGGCGAGCGTGCCGTCGGGATGCACGCTACGTGCCGCGTCGGCGAGCCGGTCCATCGACAGCGGAGCTGCACAGGCGCTCGCGTTTCCCAGCCCGGGATAGACGAGCGGATTCAACTGCGGCCGCAAGACGAGGCCGATGCCGGTGAGCGCCATCAGGACGATCAACGGGCCGAACGCAAGGCCGGTCCAACGGTGTACGAACGTTGCCGCTTGGCGCAGGCCGGCGATCATGAAAGCGATTCCTGGATGGGTTTGGCGACGGCGTGCATGAACGGGGCGGGCAACGCGAATACGCCCGGAGGATCTTCTTAGCTATCCTCCGTCCGCCTTCGCGGCCTTGCCACCCGCTTCGAGTTTCGCGCGCTGCTCGGCCGCGAACGCCGCCGTCATCGGCAGATACTTGCCGTCGCTCTGCACGCAGGCCTGGCCTTCCCGGCTCAGCACGAAGCGCAGGTATTCCTTCACGCGCGGATTCATCTCCTGCCCCGGACGCTGATAGGTGTAGTAGTAGACCTCGCGCGTCAGCGGATAGGCGCGGCTCTGCACGGTCTGCAGCGTCGGCATCAGGAAGGGTCCGATCGCGGTCCTTGCCAGCGGCACCGTTTTGGTCTGCGCGTTGAGATATTTGATGCTGGTGTAGGTGATGCCGTACTTGTCGTCAGCCACGGCCTTGATCAACAGATCGCCGGCGCTGATAAGCGTCTTGCCGTCGGGCGCGGCGGCGTTGCTGAACTCGCGCATGGTCTCGTTCCACTTGTAGCCGCCACCCATCACCTTCTCGGCGAAATCGCGCGGAAAGTGATAGTTGAGGTTGTAGCCATAGACGTGGATCGGCTTGTTCGCCCATTCGCCGATCAGGCCGAGCTGGCCCCAGGTGCGGATGTTCTTCTCGGGTCCGCGCGCTTCTTTCGGATCCCATTCGTTGCCTTTCCAGCCGCCATCGCGCTGCGCACCGAAGATGCCGTCGAGTTGCGGCAGCGTCAGCTTGGCGAGCGGGTTGTCCTTGTGCAGCACGGGCGTCAGCGCCCAGGTCCAGCCCGGAATGTCGAGCGAGCCGGTCGCCATCGCAATCTCGACCGGCTGGCTTTCGAGCACGCGCTGGAATGCCTGCGTCTCCTCCCAGGTGGCCTTGCGTCCCATCGCGGCGACGTCGGCGCGATCCATATAGAGCGACGCCATGCCGATGAACGTGCTCTTGAGGTTGTCCTCGAAGGTGACGTCCGGCTGGAACTTGCGGAAGCCGTCTTCGAGGCATTTGGCCAAGTTGCTGTCGGCGAGATAGTTCGAACCCCAGTGGCGGATCGTGCCCGACAGCTTCTGCTGCGGCTGATAAGCAGGCAGCGCACTCAAATCGAATTGTGGCGCGTAGTAGACCTTGTTGGATTTCGCGGCGAGCCATGCCGCACGCGCGCGCTGCATCTCGAGCGGATCCTGCGAGCCTGCGGGAGCGGTGTCACGCGCGTGCGATGCAATGCTTGCGACCAAGGCCAGAGTCAGCGGTAGCCAACGGAAGCGGTGTTGAGTCATCGGAAACGTCTCCGCGAAACGATGAAAGGAATGGGTCAGTGAAGGCCTTGTATCTGCGCATCGCGCACTGCCGCCGACAAAGGCACGTAACCGGGTTCGCGTTCGATATCCGCCTGGCCTTCCCGGCTCAGTGCATAGCGCAGGAATTCGCGCACCTTCGGATCGACAGGCTTTCCGGGCGGGCGATCGATGATGGCGTAAGCGCGTCGTGCCAGCGGGTAACTGCGGTCGACCACACTCTGCCGCGTCGGCAGCACGAACGGCCCGCCGGTTTCCGCAGCCAGCGCCACCGGAGCGAGTTCTGGCGTCAGCGCGCGCAGGTTCGAGATCGCAAGGCCGTAGCGATCGGCACGCAACGCGTCGGCGGCCTGCTCGGCAGCGCGATACGTCGAACCATCGGCGCGGCGGCGATCGCTGAAATCCTCGACGCGATCCCAGGCGAGGCGCCGGCTGCCGCGCGTGATCCGGCTGAGCAGGAAAAGGCCCGTGCCGCTTTCGATGTTCATCAGATAGAGCCGCACCGGCTTGTCGGTCCATTCGCCGCTCGCGCCCAGCTCGCCCCAGGTCAGCGGCTTGTGCTCAGTACCGGTAGCGCCGCAGGTCATCGCTTGTTCGAGCTGACGCAGCGTCATTCGTCTCACCGGATTGTCGCGATGCACGAGTACCGCCAAGGCCGGCGACATCGCGTTCACGTCGAGGCTGCTGCCCATCAGCTCGATCGATGTGTACTTGTATTGCTTCGGCCGCAGAAAGCCGTTCTCGTCGGTGATGTTCGGTTCGCGACCGAGCAACGCGATGTCGGCGCGGCCGCCATAGAGTCCGGGCACCGCGGTATCGCTGCCCATCAGCTGCGGCACGACGGTGATCTCCGGATGGAAGCGGCGAAAGCCCTCCGCCCAGCGTTGCACCACGCCGGAGAATGAGGGATGACCCCAGATGCGCAATGTGCCCGCAGCGAGCGGTTGCGGCGCAAAAGCCGGCGCGTCCTGCGCAGTCGCCGTCGCTGTGGCGAAGAATGCGAACACGGCCGGCAGCAGCTGGCGGAATATCGAAATGCATGCGCCGCGCATCATTCGATCTTCCTCAATTGCTCGGCGATCAAGCCTGGCGACAACGGCAGATAGCGGCCGTCACGGATCACCATCTCCTGCCCGTCTCGGCTCAGCAGATAGCGCAGGAATTCCTTCAGCTTCGGATCGACCGGCATGCCGGGCGCGCGGTCGATGATCGCGGGGATCGTGCGCGCGAGCGGATAGCGATGTTCGACCAGCGCCTGCTTGGTGGCCTGGTAGAACGGCCCCGCGGACGTCGCACCGATCGCCAGCGCCTTCACCTCGGGTCCGGCATAGCGGATGTTCGACACCGCGATGCCGTAGCGATCGTCCGCCAACGCATCGAGGATCTGCTGGCCGTGATCGTAGATGCGGCCGTCGGGCTGGGATTGGTGGACGTACTCGCGCAGCGCGCAGTTCCAGCGATGGCTGCCGCCGAGAAGATATTCCTGCAGATACGCGCCGAAGCTGTCGTCGATCGCCCAGCCGTAGGGATGGATCGGCTTGTCCGCCCATTCGCCGGTCAAGCCCAGTTCGCCCCAGCTGCGGATGTTCTTCGGTCCGCGCCGGTGTTCGGCGCCGAACACCGCGTCGAGCTGCTGCAGCGTCATCTGCGCGAGCGGGTTGTCCTTGTGCACGAAGAACTGTTGCGCGTAATCGAAATTGCGCACGTCGACGCTGCCGGTGACGATCTCGATGCCGAGTGGCGGATAGTGCTTCACGTGCTCGAACGCCCTCACCGCCTCGGGCAGGATTTCCTCGCCGAGTATCGCCACGTCGCCCGTGCCGTTGAACAATGACGGCACGCCCGACGAGGTGCCGTGCATCTGGTAGTCGAACGTCACGCCGGGATGGAATTTGCGAAAACCTTCCTGCCACAGCATCACGAGATGGCGCATCCACGGCAGCTTGCGATTGCCGTGGCCCCAGAGACGGATCGTGCCGGTTACGCGCGTCTGCGGCGCGTAAGGCGACATCGTCGCCACGAGTCGTGCCTCGTAGCTGTCTCGCGCCGCCGGCTGCGGCGGAATCGATTCCAGCGTCGGCGGCGGCGTGAACTTCAGCGACGGCGCCGCGACCGGATGCGGGAGGAGGAAGAGCACGAACGCAACGCTGGATGCCAGATCCGTCCACCGCTTTGCCGCCTCCGGCGCGCGTTGCGTGTGGACGACCGGGCGCCTCATTTCGCGCCGGGCTCCAGCTTGGCCAGCATCGCCTTCACGACGGAACCGGTAAGCGGCAGGTAGCGGCCTTCATGCTGAACTTCGTTCTGCCCTTCCTGGCTGAGGACGAAGCGCAGGAATTCCTCGACCTTCGGATCCATCGCCTTGCCCGGCGGCTTGTCCGCGAAGAAATAGATGTCGTTGATCAACGGATAGCTGCGGTCGCGTACCGTTTCGAGCGTGCGTTGTACGTAGGCACCGCCGTTGAATCCCTGCACGGCGAGTTCACGCAGGTTGGGACCGAGCGACAGCGGCGAAGCGACGCAGATCGACAGCGGATCGCTCTCCGCGGCATCGAGCACCTGCTTGCTCCACGAGGCGATCTTGCCGTCCGGTGTCGCATAATTGGCGAAGGCGCGGTAGCCCTCCACCCACTGGTCGCTGCCGCGCAGCACGAGGTTCTGGAACACCACCTGGATGTTCGCGCGCGGGCTCTGGCCGCAGGGATGGATCGGCTTGTTCGCCCACTCGCCGGTGGCGCCGAGCTGTCCCCAGGTGCGGATGTTTTCCTCGGCGCCGCGCTTGTACGGATACTCGTTGTGCCAGGTGCTTCCGTCGTAGCCGCCGTTGCGCGCCGTGCCGAACACGCCATCGAGCTGTTTCATGCTGATCTGCGTGACCGGGTTGCTCTTGTGCACGAGGATGACGTACGCCGGCGACCAGCCGTAGACGTCGAACGAGCCCGTCGCCGCGTTGATCTCGGTGAGTCCGTAGTGGAAGACCTGCTCGAAGGTCAGGTGGTCCATCAGCGTCGGCGGGCGACCGACGGCGAGATCAGCCACCTTGCCGGCCAGTGCGGGAATGCCGATGCCCGCGGTCGGCAGGTTGTACTCGATCGTGACGCCGGGCTGGAATTTCTTGAACGCGTCGGCCCAGTAGCTGCCGAGCGGACCGTCCTTGAGATAGTTGCTGCCCCAGATGCGCAGCGTGCCCTGCACCTGCCGCTTCGGCTGGTAATGCGGCAGGTCGGACAGGTCCCACTTCTTGGTGTAGCCGCCGTTTTTCCCGTGCTCCTTGCGGAAGCCGGTGACGTTGAGCGTCCAGATGCTGCGCTTGGCATTCGTCGGCGCGCTTTCCGCTGCGGCCTTGTCTTCGCCTTTGGCTTGGGCCTGCGCGGTTTTCCCCGCGGGCTCCTGCGCGCTGGTGCCGGCAGCCAGAAACAACAGGGCCGTGCCGAGAAGGGTGGGTCGTATCATGGTGAACCTCCCGTTTTGGTGTTGGATGCGGCAGGGACGCCGATCTTTTCGAGTTTCTGCAATTCCTCTTTCGCGACGGCCGCGCTGAGCGGCAGATACTTGCCG
>NZ_DASVOK010000318.1:0-1851 GCF_036383415.1 Rudaea sp.
CGCAGGCGGGCGTGATCGCGCGCGAGAAGGAAATCCACGCGCTCAAGGACGAACTAGCCAAATCCGAGGAACGCATCGCCACGCTCAACGCGCGCTTCGACGAAATCAAGTCGCAGCGCGCCGACGCCGAGCGAACGCGCGACGACGCTCAGCGCGAACTCTATGTCGCCCATCGCCGCGTCGCCGAGCTCGCCGGTGCCCTGCAGAGCCATCGCGGCAAGCTCGAAACCGCGCAGGCGCGCATCACGCGCGTCGACGGCGAAATCGCCGAGCTCGAAACCAAGCTCGCCAGCGACGACACGGCGACGCGCGAAGCGCGCGCACGTCTCGAGGAAGCCGTCTCGCGCATGGGCGACCAGGAACAGCACCGCCAGCACCTCGACAGCGAGCGCCGGCGCATGCTCGAAGCGCGCGAGGAAGCGCGCATGAACGCGCGCGAAGCGTCCGAGCAAACGCATCGGCTCGCGCTCGACATCGAATCCAAGCGTACGAATGTTTCTGCGCTCGAGCAGGCGCTGCTGCGCATGAGCGGTCAGCTTGCCCAGCTCGAATCGCGCAAGGCCGAGATCGCACAGCAACTCGAATCGGGGCAGACGCCGCTTGCCGACCTCGAATCCGAACGCCAGATCTATCTCGACCAGCGTCTGCTCATCGACAAGCAACTCGTCGAGGCGCGGCGCGCGCTGGAAACGCGCGACCACGAATTCCGCGGCCACGAACAGGAGCGCCACCGCATCGAACACCTGCTGCAGCAGGCGCGCGAGGCGCTGTCGGAAAAGCGGCTCGCCGAACACGGCCTCAAGATGCGCGCGCAGCAGTTGCAGGACGCGATCGTCGCCGCCGGCCACGAATTCGCCGCGCTGATCGATTCGCTGCCGCAGGGCGCCGACCACGAGGAATGGCAGCGCGACATCACCGAACTCGACGGCAAGATCAGGCGCCTCGAACCGGTCAACCTCGCCGCGATTTCCGAGTACGAGGAACAGTCGCAGCGCAAGACCTATCTCGACTCGCAGCTCACCGACCTCAACACCGCGCTGGAAACGCTGGAGACGGCGATCCGCAAGATCGACACGGAAACGCGCCAGCGCTTCAAGGAAACCTTCGACCGGGTCAACGCCGGCCTGCAGGAACTGTTCCCGCGCCTGTTCGGCGGCGGCCAGGCCTATCTGGAATTGACCGGCGACAACGTGCTCGACGCCGGCGTGGCGATCATGGCGCGACCGCCTGGCAAGCGCGTGACCAGCATTTCGCTGCTCTCGGGCGGCGAGAAGGCGATGAGCGCGGTCGCGCTCGTGTTCTCGATCTTCCGCTTGAACCCGGCGCCGTTCTGCCTGCTCGACGAGGTCGACGCACCGCTCGACGAGGCCAACGTCGGCCGCTTCTCGAACCTCGTGAAAGAGATGAGCGAGAACGTGCAGTTCCTCTTCGTTACCCATAACAAGGGCACGATGGAAGTCGCCGAGCAGCTCTGCGGCGTGACCATGCGCGAGCCGGGCGTGTCGCGACTGGTTCAAGTAGACTTGGCCGAGGCGGCGAAGCTGGCGGGTGCCGCCTGATTCGGCAGTGACATTCGACCGGAGTATCAGGACGATGGATCCCACCCAACTACGCATCTTCCTAGTCATCGCGGGCATTGCCGTGCTCGCGCTGATCTACTTCTTCGGCCGCCCGCGCAAGCCGGGGCAGGGCCGGCGCAAGCCCGGGCAGAGCTTGGACGGCGAGCGCGTCGAACCGTCACTCGGCGAGATGCCCGATCCCGGTGCCGTGCCCGCACAGGGCGAACTCGAAGTCGGCATCCAGAGCGAGCTCGACAAGCTCGGTGCCACGATCTCGGGCGGGCGCGTCGGC
>NZ_DASVOK010000319.1:0-4766 GCF_036383415.1 Rudaea sp.
TCGATCAGCAGCTCGCCGAGCGCAGCCTGTGCGGGCGCCCAATGGGGGTCGACCGCAACGGCACGCCGCAGGCTGCGTTCCGCGCCGCTGCGGTCACCGGTCGCAAGCAATGCGCCGGCGAGCAGGCGATATGCTTCGACGAAGCCAGGTGCGGCCTGCACGACCTGCTCGAGCAGGCTGCGCGCGGCGAAGAAGTTGCCGGCCTGGAGCAGCGCGGAAGCGCGCTGCATCGACTGGATGATGGCGGGATTGGGCGTGCTCATGCTGCGCTTGCCGAACGGCTCGGCGCGAAAGGGATCAAGATGCGGCCAGTGTAGCGCAGCGGCGTTACCGGACCGGTTTGACCATGCTCAGGATCTCGACGCCGAAGCCGTGGTGCTCGTACAGCCTGCGCGCGCGCTCGTTGTTCGGGAACACGCCCAGGGTGAGGAAACGGCAGCGATGTTCTTTCGCCCATTCGTCGGCGAAGCGCAGCATGGCGGCGGCGACGCCGCGGCCTTCGTGCTCGGCGGCGACGACGAGGTCGGAGATGTGGCAGTTGAGCGCGCCGGTGAAGAAGTCCTTGCGCGTCTGCAGATGCAGGAAGCCGAGTGGCGTCGCGTCCTCGTCTTCGGCAACGAACAGGTGCGAGGCGGGCGGCAGCACGCGCAGGTGGTGTTCGATGTCGCGCTCGATGCCGGCCAGTGTCTCGGTGCGCTTGCGCCACGGCGGCAGCTCGAATTCGGCAAAGCGACGGGCGAGCGAAAGGATGAACTCATCGTCGTCCGCGTGGGCGAGACGGACATAGACTTCGGTTTCCGGCGCGTTGTCGTTCATGGCGAAACGGGTGACGCTGCAAGCCTCAATATTATCCGAACATCGGGTCGGGCATCGCCAGCAGGCTGTCCGTGCCGGCCTCGACCGCGGCCTTGTGCGCGAGCGTGCGCGGCAGGATGCGGGCGAAGTAGAAGCGCGCGGTGTGGCGCTTGGCTGCCTTGAAGTCCGCGGATTGCTTCGACGCCTCGGCCGCGGCGACGCTGCGCGCCCAGAAATAGGCGAGCGCGACATAGCCGGAATAGAACAGGTAGTCGACCGCCGCGGCACCGACTTCGTCCGCGTTCGCCATCGCGCGTTTGCCGAGGGCCATGGTGAGATCGCCCCATTCCTGCGCGGCCTTGCCGAGCGGGCCGACAAATTCTGCGAGCGCGGCGTTGCCCGCCTGTGCCTTGCAGAATGCGCCGATCTCCTCGAGGAAATGGCGCAGGCCGACGCCCTGGGTGGCGAGGATCTTGCGCCCGAGCAGGTCCAGCGCCTGGATGCCGGTCGTGCCCTCATAGATCGTCGTGATGCGCGCGTCGCGCTCGAACTGCTCGATGCCGGTTTCGCGGATGTAGCCGTGGCCGCCGTGGATCTGCACGGCGTGGTAGGTGCATTCCTGCGCGGCCTCGGTCAGCAGCGCCTTGACGATCGGGATCAGGAACGAGAGCAGTTCGTCGGCGCGCTTGCGCTCGGCCTCGTCGGGCGCGCGCTCGACCAGATCGACCAGGCTCGCCGCGTAGTAGCTCAGCGCGCGCGTGCCTTCGGCGAACGCCTTCTGCGTCAGCAGCATGCGGCGGATGTCGCCATGCACGATCAGTGGATCGGCCGGTTTGTCCGGGAATTTCGCGCCGGTGAGCGAGCGGCCCTGCAATCTCTCTCTCGCATAGCCGAGCGAAATCTGGTAGGCGCGCTCGATCAATCCCAAGCCCTGGATGCCGACTGCGAGGCGCGCGGTGTTCATCATCGTGAACATCGCATTGAGGCCCTTGTTAGGGGCGCCGATCAGATAACCTTCGGCGGCGTCGAAGTTCATCACGCAGGTGACCGAGGCCTTGATCCCCATCTTGTGTTCGATCGCGCCGCAGACGACGGAATTGCGCGCACCCATTTTTCCTTCGCGATCGACCTTGAACTTCGGCACGATGAACAGCGAGATGCCCTTCACGCCCGCGGGTGCATCGGGCAGGCGCGCGAGCACGAGGTGGACGATGTTCTCGGTCAGGTCGTGCTCGCCCGCGGTGATGAAGATCTTCGTGCCGCTGACGCGGTAAGTGCCGTCAGCGTTGGGTTCGGCGCGCGTGCGCAGCAGGCCGAGGTCCGAGCCGCAGTGCGGCTCGGTCAGGCACATCGTGCCGGTCCAGCGGCCTTCGACAATCGGTGTGAGAAACGCGACGCGCTGCCATTCCTCGCCGTGCAGGCGCAGCGCTTCGGAGGCGCCATGCGAGAGCAGCGGGAAGTTGCCCCACGAGAGATTCGCCGAGTCGAGCATCTCTTTGATCGGCGCGCCGATCGACTCGGGCAGGTGCTGGCCGCCGTAGGCTTCCGGCGCGTTGAGGCTGCTCCAGCCGCCGTCGACATAGGTCGTGTAGGCTTCCTTGAAGCCCTTCGGCGTGGTCACGTTGCCGGTGGCCTTGTCCAGCGTGCAGCCTTCCTCGTCGCCGCTCGCGTTGAGCGGGGCGAGCACCTGCTCGCTGAATTTCGCCGCCTCGTCGAAGATCGCATCGAGCGTGTCGCGCGTCGCCGCCTCGCCGCCGGGCAGGCGCGCATATTGCTTCTCGACGTCGAGCAGGTCGAACAGCACGAAGCGCATGTCGGCGAGCGGGGCGGCGTATTTGGTCATGATGAACTCTTTGTATACTTTTCGAGGGACACCGCGTTCAGCGGTACTGGTTCGGAATGCCCGGCACCGGCGACAACCGGCTCTTGTGCTCGAACTTGAAGTCCTTGTCCGCCTCGGGGATGCGGATCGTGCCCTTGAGTTCATAGGCCGCGCCGCCCGGCGCCTTCACGTCGAGCGCGAACGCCTTCTGCAGATCGCCGTTCGGCGAAATCGTGGTTTCGACGACGTCGGCGTTGAGGCCGGGGATATCCATTTCCGGCTTCAGGTCGAGTTGCGCGGCGTCCACTCCGCTGATGCGCAGTTCGGCCTTGAGCGTCGAATAATGCACGGTCTTGTCGGAGAAGTTTTCGAGCCGGATCGACAGCTTCCAGCGCCCGTCCGGCTGCACCTCGAGCAGTTGGATCGACGCATTCGGCGGGTTGATCGGGTGCTGGCGTCCGCCGCCGAAACAGCCGGCGAGCGAGACGAGAACGGCGGCAAGGGCGGCAAGGCGGAGCAGGCGGGCCATGGAGCGGACTCGATGCGATGAGGCGGAGCGCTACATTAGCCAAAACGGTGTTGCGGCGGAAGCGGCGCCGTCGTCGTCGTCGTTTGAAACGCCTGGGCTGTTAAAATTCGGCCGATGACGGCATCGGCGCTCGACGTACTCAACCAGGTTTTCGGCTATCCGCAGTTCCGCGGCGAGCAGCAGGCGATCATCGAGCATGTCACCGGCGGCGGCGATGCGCTCGTGCTGATGCCGACTGGCGGCGGCAAGTCGCTGTGCTACCAGATTCCGGCGCTGATGCGCTCCGGCACGGCCGTAGTTGTCTCGCCGCTGATCGCGCTGATGCAGGACCAGGTCGAGGCGCTGCGCCAGTTCGGCGTCGCCGCGGCGTTCCTCAATTCCAGCCTTGACGGCCGCGCGCAGTTCGAGGTCGAGCGCGATTTCGCTTCCGCCAAGTTGAAGCTGCTCTATGTCGCACCCGAACGTTTGCTGACTGAACGCTGCCTCGACCTGATCGCGAAGGCAAATGTCGCCCTGTTCGCGATCGACGAGGCGCATTGCGTGTCGCAATGGGGCCACGATTTCCGCCCCGAGTACCGGCAGCTCACGATCCTGCATGAGCGCTTTCCCGACATTCCGCGCGTTGCACTGACTGCGACGGCCGACGCGCCGACGCGGCGCGAGATCGTCGAGCGCCTGAACCTCGACGAGGCGCGCCAGTTCGTTTCGAGTTTCGATCGAAAAAATATACTTTATCGCGTTGTGGAAAAGGAGAATTCCAAACGCCAGCTCAAGGATTTTCTCGCCGGCCACAAAGGCGAGTCCGGCATCGTCTACTGCCTGTCGCGGCGCAAGGTCGAGGAGACGGCGGCGTGGCTGGTCGAACACGGCGTCGCCGCGCTGCCGTATCATGCCGGCATGGATGCGGCGCAGCGCGCGCACAACCAGCAACGCTTCCTGCGCGAGGACGGCATCGTCATGTGCGCGACGATCGCGTTCGGCATGGGCATCGACAAACCCGACGTGCGTTTCGTCGCGCACCTTGACCTGCCGAAGAGCCTCGAAGGCTACTACCAGGAAACCGGCCGCGCCGGCCGCGACGGCCTGCCGGCCGAGGCATGGATGTGCTACGGCCTCGGCGACGTGGTCACGCTGGCGCAGTTCATCGCCCAGTCCGAGTCAGGCGAGGAACGCAAGCGCGTCGAACGCGCCAAGCTCGACTCGCTGCTCGGTTACGCCGAGATCGCTAGCTGCCGCCGGCGCCACCTGCTTGGTTACTTTGGCGAGCAGTTGCAAAAGGATAATTGTGGAAATTGCGACAATTGCCTGAATCCGCCCATTGCGTTCGACGGCACCGAGCTGGCGCAGAAGGCGCTGTCCTGCGTCTACCGTACCGGCCAGCGCTACGGCGTCGGCCATCTGACCAACGTTTTGCGCGGCGTCGATGACGAGCGCGTGCGCAACCTCGACCACGACAAGCTCAGCGTGTTCGGCGTCGGTACCGAACTCGACGAGAAGCAGTGGCGCAGCGTGTTTCGACAGCTTGTCGCCAATGGCCTGCTCGCGACAGACGCGGAAGGCTACGGCGTGTTGCGCCTGACCGAGGCTAGCCGTGGCGTGTTGCGCGGCGCGACTCCCGTG
>NZ_DASVOK010000320.1:0-2594 GCF_036383415.1 Rudaea sp.
GCGTCTGCGCGGCCAGCTCATCGGCCAGGTCGCCAACGGCGGCCCGGCGGGGATCAAGAAGGGCACCGCGCTGACCGGCGAGTACCTCGACGGCCTCAAGCACGACGAGTGGTTCTCGCTGCGCATGAAGGACGAGGAAGCCGCCGACCTGCTCGAGAAGGCCAAGGTGCAGATCGACGCGCACCGCGCCGAGTTCGACAAGCGCTTCAAGGCCAAGCAGGCCAAGATCACCGCGGGCGACGACCTCGCCCCGGGCGTGCTCAAGATGGTCAAGGTCTACCTTGCCGTCAAGCGCCGCATCCAGCCGGGCGACAAGATGGCCGGCCGTCACGGCAACAAGGGCGTGGTCTCGATGATCCGTCCGGTCGAGGACATGCCGTACATGGCCAACGGCCAGTCGATCGACATCGTGCTCAACCCGCTCGGCGTGCCGTCGCGTATGAACATCGGCCAGATTCTCGAAGTGCATCTCGGCTGGGCCGCGAAGGGCCTCGGCGAGAAGATCCAGCGCATGCTCGAGGCGCAGGCCAAGGTGGCCGAGCTGCGCAAGTATCTCGACGAGATCTACAACCACGACAAGGACACGTTCGGTCAGCGCGTCAACCTGAAGTCGCTGAGCGATGAGGAAATCCTCGCCCTGGCGACCAATCTGCAGGAAGGCGTGCCGATGTCGACGCCGGTGTTCGACGGTGCCGCCGAGAGCGAGATCAAGCACATGCTCAAGCTCGCCGAGCTGCCGGAATCGGGCCAGACCACGTTGTTCGACGGCCGCACGGGTGAAGCGTTTGACCGTAAGGTGACGGTGGGCTACATGCACATGCTGAAGCTCAACCATCTCGTCGACGACAAGATGCACGCGCGTTCGACCGGTCCGTACTCGCTCGTCACCCAGCAGCCGCTGGGCGGCAAGGCGCAGTTCGGCGGGCAACGATTTGGCGAAATGGAAGTCTGGGCGCTCGAGGCCTACGGTGCGGCCTACACGCTGCAGGAAATGCTGACGGTGAAGTCCGACGACGTTCCGGGTCGCAACCAGATGTACAAGAACATCGTCGACGGCAATCACGAGATGGCTGCGGGCATGCCCGAGTCGTTCAACGTGCTGGTCAAGGAGATTCGTTCTCTCGCGATCAACATGGAGCTCGAAGAGCACTGATCTCGACAGGCGCGTGAGTTCGCTCTCACGCGCCGCGTTTCGCGCTCCCGACCCTCGACCTACGGAATTTCCTCCTCCCCGGAGATAGACAATGAAAGACTTGCTTAACCTCTTCAACCAAACCCGCCAGTCGCTCGATTTCGACTCAATCAAGATCGCGCTGGCCTCGCCGGAACTGATCCGTTCGTGGTCGTTCGGTGAAGTGAAGAAGCCGGAAACGATCAACTACCGCACGTTCAAGCCCGAGCGTGACGGCCTGTTCTGCGCCGCGATCTTCGGTCCGATCAAGGACTACGAGTGCCTGTGCGGCAAGTACAAGCGCATGAAGCACCGCGGCGTCGTCTGCGAGAAGTGCGGCACCGAAGTGACCCTGACCAAGGTGCGCCGCGAGCGCATGGGCCACATCGAGCTGGCGTCGCCGGTCGCGCACATCTGGTTCCTCAAGTCGCTGCCGTCGCGCATCGGCCTGATGCTCGACATGACCCTGCGCGACATCGAGCGCATCCTCTATTTCGAAGCCTATGTCGTCGTCGACCCGGGCCTGACTGCGCTCACGCGTGGCCAGCTGCTCAACGAAGAGCAGTACCTGCAGGCGGTCGAGGAGCACGGCGACGAGTTCGACGCGCGCATGGGTGCGGAAGCCGTCTACGAGCTGCTCAAGACGATCGACCTCAATGCCGAGCTGATCAAGTTGCGCGAAGAGATCGCCTCGACCAATTCCGAGACCAAGCTCAAGCGTCTGTCCAAGCGCATCAAGCTGGTCGAAGCCTTCCTCGAGTCGGGCAACCGCCCCGAATACATGGTCATGACCGTGCTGCCGGTGCTGCCGCCCGATCTGCGTCCGCTCGTGCCGCTCGATGGCGGACGTTTCGCCACGTCCGATCTCAACGATCTGTACCGCCGCGTCATCAACCGCAACAACCGCCTGAAGCGTCTGCTCGAACTCAATGCGCCCGACATCATCGTGCGCAACGAGAAGCGCATGCTGCAGGAAGCGGTCGACGCGCTGATGGACAACGGCCGTCGCGGCCGTGCAATCACCGGCACGAACAAGCGCGCGCTGAAGTCGCTCGCCGACATGATCAAGGGCAAGCAGGGCCGCTTCCGCCAGAACCTGCTCGGCAAGCGCGTCGACTACTCCGGCCGTTCGGTCATCGTGGTCGGCCCGACGCTCAAGCTGCACGAGTGCGGCCTGCCGAAGAAGATGGCGCTCGAGCTGTTCAAGCCGTTCATCTTCTCCAAGCTGCAACGCCGTGGCCTCGCCACCACGATCAAGGCGGCGAAGAAGCTGGTCGAGCGTGAAGAAGCCGAGGTGTGGGACATCCTCGAAGAGGTGATCCGCGAACATCCGGTGCTGCTCAACCGCGCGCCGACGCTGCATCGTCTCGGCATCCAGGCGTTCGAGCCGGTGCTGGTCGAAGGCAAGGCGATCCAGCTGCAT
>NZ_DASVOK010000321.1:0-18944 GCF_036383415.1 Rudaea sp.
CGAAGACGGCCGCCGCGACGCCATCGCTGGCATCGCGGCGCTGCTCGCCGACATTGCCGCGCGCGCGCGCGCCGCCGCCGATGCGATCGCCTTCCATCATTTCGCCCACGTCGCCGCGGCAAGCCGCGCGACCCTGTCCACATGAGCGCGCGTTACACCGTCCACCACGAAACCGAATACCGCTACGACAGCGTCGTCTCGGTTTCGCACCAGGCGCTGCATCTGACCCCGCAGGCGCTGCCGCACCAGCGCTGCCACGGCCATCGCCTGCGCGTCGAACCGGCACCGACGCATCAGCTCGACGAGTTCGACGGCTTCGGCAATCCGCTCACGCGCCTCGAAATCGACACGCCGCACCGCGAACTGCTCGTCACCGCGGAAATGGACATCGAAGTCGACGCGCGCGACATAGCGTTCGACCTCGATGACTCGCCGCCGTGGGAAGACGCCGTCGCCGCCCTCGCCTACCGCGGCGGACACGTGCCGACGGCGGCCGCGCTCGACGCAAACCGCTACCGCTTCGAATCGCCCTACGTGCGCTGGGATGGCGATGTCAGAGAATTCGCATACGTAGACTTCGCGCCCGGCACGCCATTGCTGCGTGCCTGCGCGCTGCTGATGCAACGCATCCATCGCGAATTCCGTTTCGACGCGAACGCGACCCAGGTCGCCACGCCCGTTGCCGAAGTGCTCGAAAACCGCCACGGCGTCTGCCAGGACTTCGCCCACCTGATGATCGCCTGCCTGCGCTCGCTCGGCCTCGCAGCCCGCTACGTCTCGGGCTATCTGCTGACTACGCCGCCGCCCGGCCAGCCGCGCCTCGTCGGCGCCGACGCCTCGCATGCCTGGGTCTCCGTGCACTGCCCGCGCCACGGCTGGATCGACTTCGATCCAACCAACAACATGCGCCCCGGCGAAGGCCACATCACGCTTGCCTGGGGCCGCGACTTCGGCGACGTCTCGCCGCTGCGCGGCATCATCCTCGGCGGCGGCGCGCATGAACTCGATGTGCGCGTGACCGTGGTGCCGGTGGTGGAGTGAGTTGAATCGTTCAACGAGGGCGGCTCCCATATCACGTCGATCATGAGCAATTCTGCGATCCCAGATATCTACGGAACGATGTCGGTCGATAACAAAGTCGAGGGCAGTAGGAATTCACCTTCAGAAATTGCCAAAGCCTTAGATCAAACGTTTGCTTGGTTCAAGCACTACGGCATCGATTTGGCAAAGACACGATTCGGCTACTACAGGGATCTCTATAAGAAAATTAGTGAGGCTATGGAAGCGTCGGATGGAGCCCGCTGGCGCGCGCTCAATAAGCGAGAAGTATTCGCGACAGCTGCAGAAATCGTGAATTGCGTTGAAATTGCGACCCTTCCAGACAGCGTAGTCGGTGATCATGTCTCCAAATTGCGTCGGTATGCAACGGGAGAGCGATTCTACAGCCCATCGACTAATAGCTCTTACGATCAAGGCCGCGACATTGCGAGTGAGTTGCGGATAGCCGCTATGTTTGCTCGACAACGACTTACGGTCCAGCTCGAGGATCCAGCAGATGTTGTAGTCAAGCACAATGGAGAAGTTGTCTACATCGAGTGCAAGAGACCTAAGACCGTGCACGGACTAGCTCGTTGTTTGAAACGAGCATCAAATCAATTCTCTACGCATCGGCACAACGGACATGCGGGCATAGCTGTGGTTGCCCTGGATATGACGCTTGTCGTTAACCCCAACCTAGAAATCGTAGCCGCGAAAAACCAAGGGGATGCTGTGGAAACTGTCCAAAAATTGTTGGCTGACTTTACTCGCAACTTTGAACGCGATGTTTTGCGATATCAAAGAGATTTCAAGAAAGATGCCAGAATAGAAGCAGTGATGTTCTGGGGAACGGTTGTGTCCTTAACTGATGATCGAGCGATAGATGTTGCTACAGCAACACGACTACAACCTCAGGGGCCGCATGGTTCGCAGGCCTATGAGCGGTGTCGCAGGTTTCAATCACTCTTCACAATGGCCAATTTGCATCAGAAATGATAGCCAAGGGCAACCAAATATCTGGTCTCGCGCGCGAACATCGTCGTGTAAAGGCAGGCTCGCGCGCGTCCACCCCATCGCGCACGGGCCTGACAGGCTTGCCTTGTCGCCTACTCCGGCGCCACCGGTCGTAGCAGCGGGAACGGCTTTTTCGCGCCGTCGCGGCGCGTCCAGACGGCAACGTAGTCGACGACCATTGCATGCCCGGGTTCGGTATCGGGCGTCGGCGTGTGCACGCCGGCTTCGTTGCTGACGAAAAAACCGCCGATCGCGACATTGAGCAGCAGAAAGAATCCGGAATGAGAGGTCATTCCGTCCCAGGCCGCAGCCGGCAGTCGGCTCTGGCTGATCGAGTGAAATTCACGGCCGTCGAGATACCAGCGCAACTGTTCGGGCTGCTTGCTGCGATCCCATTCGAAACCGTAGGTGTGAAATGCGGCGCGGCATTCCAGCAGCGCACAATCGATGCGACCACTGATTCCGGAAGGCTCGTTGCACGGGCCGTTGGGGTAGACTCCACAATGCAGGGTACCCCACACGGTGTTTATTCCGTTGATGTTTTCGAGGATGTCGATTTCGCCGGCCTGCGGCCAATTGCGCACGGTACGAAACGAACTTCCCAGGGCCCAGAACGCCGGCCAGTAACCTTTTGCGGCAGCATCGAAAACGTCCGGCAGGCGAATTCGCGCTTCGATGCGCAATATGCCGCCAACAGGCGCGAGAAAGTCGTCGCGCGCGCTGAAGATGCGCGCGGAGGTCCACTCGCCGGCGGCATTACGCTGCGGCGTGATCCTCAAGTGCCCCTTGCCGTCCACACTCAGATTGGATGGATCCGCGGTATAGGCTTCGACCTCGCCCGTGCCCCAATTCCAACCTGAAGGCATGCCGGGCTCGCCGTGACCCAAAGCGACCTTCCAGTCGACGGGCGACGGCGGCGCTCCGGTCGTGCCGTTGAAGTCGTCGCCGAAACGCAAGGTCCAACCAGGCACCATAAGAACCGATCCGTGTTGCGCGGCGTGGGCGGCTGAAGTCGAGAACGACGCTTGCGCCATGATCAACAGAGATAGTCCAATCTGCCGCGCATTCCGATGCCAAAAACCCTCCATCCATCTCTCCCGACACCGCAACGGAGCGCTGCGCTCGCTACATTCTATACATCATGCCGGCTCCTCCATGGAAACCGTCCGGAATCCACGCTCTTACATCGCGTCGATATCGCCAAGCGCGATGATGAGACGCCGCGCACGCTTGTCCGGCTTGGTCGGCGGCTTGGCGTAGCCCGTGCGTTCGAGGCGACGGCGTTCGACTGCTTCCACGCGCGCATTGCGGCTGGCTTCGGTTTCGCGGTAGAGCGATTGCGCCTGCGCGGCGGGGCCGCGCTGGTCGCCGATCGCGACGACTTCGATCTCGAAGCGTTCTTCGCTGCGCACGATGTGGAGCCGGTCGCCGACATGCACCGCCTTCGACGGCTTGCCCGCAGCCTGGTTCACCTCCACCTTGCCGCCCTCGATGGCTTTTTTCGCCAGCGCGCGCGTCTTGAAGAAACGCGCGGCCCAGAGCCAAACGTCGAGGCGCACGCCGGGTGCGCTCGCTGCGGCAGCCAAAACATCAGTCTTCACAACTTGTCCTCCAATTCCACGCTGCGCGGTGCGGCGAGGCCGCCGTAGCGTTCGTCGAGACGCTGCAGGCGATCTTCCGCCTCGCGCTTGTTGCCCGCAGCGATCAGGGCTTCGATTTCGTGCAGTTGCGCATCGATGTCGCGCGTGCGCCGTTCGCGACACGCGGCCAACCCCGCGTCGATCGTGCGCGGCGCCGACAGATCCGTCAGCGCGCGATCGAGCGTCGCCGCATCGATCCAGTCGTGGCCGCGACCACGCATCTCCTCGGTGTGCAGATCAGTGATGCACAGGTCGCGCGCCGATTCGCGGCTGTGCGCGTCCCTTGCCAGGTTTTCATCGTCGCGGCTGCCGGTGGCGTAGACGAGACTCATGCCTTCCTCGAACTGGCGAAACAACTCGGGCTTCGGCGGCGGCAACACCGCCGTGCCGAACGAATCGCTGCCGGCGTTGAGCAGCGCGCCATGGAACACGTCGGGAAACGCCAGCGCGACACGCAAGGCGACGCGCGAGCCGCCGGACAGGCCGCTGACATAGGTGCGCGCGGGATCGACCGGATATGCCTTCGCCACGTTGGCGTAGCCGAGCATGGCCAGCGGAATGCGGCGCGAGTAGACATTCGCGGCATTGCCCGAGCCGGCCGCCGTCACGATGATCATTGCGTGTTTGTCCAATACGGGCAGCCACGCCTTGGGAATGCCCGCAGGGTCGAACGGTGAAATCCAAACGAGCAAGCCGAACTTGCCTGAAGCTGGTGTGTCGGGCACGTACACGGCGAAATGTTCGCGGGCTAGGTCGATGCTTTGCCCGTCCGTGCCCTGTCCCTTGCCGACGAGCTCTGCGTGCAGTCGGCGCGCGAGCAGCGGGCGAAAGAGGCGGTCGATCAATTCGGCGTTCGCGGCGAGTGGCGAATACTCGTGGAATACGACGTCTTTCTGCATCCCCGCCGGTGCCGCCGCAAAAGAAGAGGCGACCGGGTGGAGAACCCACATCGATGCGATCAGCATCCGCACGTACGTGCGGAGACAGCGGTGTGGAATGGGGACGAACTCGATGGACATCGCGACTCGTTCTTGCCTCGCGCAAATTATCGCTCGCGCAGGCCGCGGGAGGAATCGTCGCGTGCGTTCGATTCAGTTTGGCGCGTCTGCTCGCCGAGTGCCGCGCCGTTCGCACGGCAATAACTGCAACCTCTCGAGCAATTGCCGACTGCGCCTCGTTTTCCAAGCTGCGAAAATCGCGATTCAGCAATCAGCCATCCTGACGCCGCCCACGTTACTAGACTACGCCCTCCGCAATCCTGCCAAGGCACGAGGTGAACATGTCCGCTGTGCGTTCGATGGTCCGCTCGATATTCGCTTGTAGCCTGCTCCTCGTCGAAGCGGCAGTGGCCGCAGACGGCCAGCCGAAACCCGATCCCGCGCTCGACGTCTACGCCAAACCCGGCAAGCTCGTCGACGTCGGCGGCCGCCGCCTGAATCTGCGCTGCAGCGGCCACGGTGCGCCGACGGTGATGCTCGAAGCCGGAGCGACGGCCGATTCGATGGCCTGGTACAAGGTGCAACCGCAGCTGGCGAAATCCGTCACCGTCTGCGCCTACGATCGCGCTGGCCTGGGCTTCAGCGACGAAGGCCCGATGCCGCGCAACCTCGATGCGGAAGCAGACGATTTGCATGCCCTGATCGTCGCAGCGCAAATCAAGACGCCGCTGATCCTCGTCGGTCATTCGCGCGGCAGCAACATCGCGCGGCGCTATGCCGACAAACACGCAGAGGACCTGGCCGCGCTGGTCCTGCTCGATCCACCCGCGCAGCACATCGCCGAGTTTTCTCCCGCATGGGCCAAGGCCGACGACGAAGGGCGTCTCGGCGCGATGGGCGTCATGCGTCAATGCGCGAAGGCGGCCGAAAGCGGCCAGCTTGCCCAGCCGCCAGCCGAACTCGCCCGCTGCTTGCGCGGTCCCGATCCGCAGTTCAGCGCCGAGTTGAACGCCGCGCAGCGCAAGAACAAGTTGCGCCCCGCGTTCTGGCACACGCTGCTGTCGACCTACGAGACGAACTCGTTGTTCGACGACCCCGTATCGACCAGCGAACGCCATGGCGCTCTGCCGATCCTGATACTCGCGGCCGATTCCACTTACGCCGAGGTGCCGCCTGCCGAGCGCAAAGCTCTTGAAACGGCATGCGCGAAAACGAACAAGGCAATCGCCGCGACTTCGACGCGCAGCGAAATCATTCCGGTTGCCCATTCCTCGCACGAAGTCGCGCAGGATCGTCCCGACGCGGTCGTCGACGCAGTGCAAAAGGCGATCCACAAGGCGCAGCCTTCGCCCGCTCGATAACTCTTGCGTCGATCGCCATGCTTTTGCCACACGCGGCCCGCGCGGCGTCATGGCGGTCGAGCATACTGCGCTCCCCAATCGAACAAGGTAAGGAAGCGATGAAATTTTCACTGTGCCTGGCGCCGATGTTGGCTTTCGCGTTGTCGACCGCGCAGGCGACAGACGCGCAGGATCCTTTGACCCAGCCGATGCCCGGTAAACCGGAATGGACTCATGCCCATGCGCCAATTCGCATTTACGGCAACACTTATTATGTCGGCAGCGACGGTATCAGCGCTCTGCTCGTGGACACGGGAGCGGGTCTGGTCCTGCTCGACGTCGGCCTGCCGCAATCGGCGCCGCAAATCGAAGCGAACATTGCCAAGCTCGGTTTCAAGCTTGCCAACGTGAAGTACGTGCTCAACTCGCACGCGCATTTCGACCACGCCGGCGGCATTGCCGCGCTCGTACGCGACAGCGGCGCGACGGCGATCGCGAGCCCGTCGGGTGCGAAGGCGCTGCGCGAAGGCCATGTCGTCGCCGACGATCCGCAGGCGTCCGACGTCGCGAATGCCAGCTTCCCCGCGGCCGCGCGCGTGCGCGAGACCACCGACGGGGAAGTCGTGCATCTCGGCAACGCGGCGATCACAGCGCATTTCACCCCCGGACACACGCCGGGCAGCACGACGTGGACGTGGAAATCCTGCGAGAACGGCAAGTGTCTCGACGTGGTCTATTCCGACAGCATCTCGGCATTTGCTTCCGACGGATTCCACTTTCTTGCGGACGCGACGCACGGCGATCTCACTGAATCATTTCGCCAGAGCATCCACACGGTCGCTGGTCTTCCCTGCGATATCCTCGTCTCCACCCATCCAGACGCGTCGGGCGCCGACGAGCGCCTGGCGAAACTCGCCGTACAACGCGAGCCGAATCCGATGATCGACACGCAAGCCTGCCGCCGCTTCGCCGCGAACTACGAAAAGATGCTCGATGTGCGCATCGCCAAAGAAAAGGCCACGCAGGCGCGCTGAGCTCCGGGGCTTCGCGCTCAGGACTTGGGCGCGAATCCGTCCGGCACGGGAATGCTCGCGAATGCGCGCTTCAGGCCTTCGTTCCACAGCGTGCCGAGTTCGCGGAAATACGGATCGGTGTCCTCGATGCGGTGCTGCCCACTCGCGTCGAGGCTGTCGACCGGATAGACGAGCAGGTCGATCGGCAGGCCGACCGAGATGTTCGAGCGCATGGTCGAGTCGAACGAGACCAGGGTCAGCTTGATCGCGTCAGCGAGCGACAGGGCCGGCGAGATCACGCGGTCGATCACCGGCTTGCCGTACTTGATCTCGCCGTTTTGGAAAAACGGCGCCTCGCCCGAGCATTCGATGAAGTTGCCTTCGGCATAGATCAGGAACAGGCGCGGCGCCTCGCCGGCGATCTGGCCGCCGACGATGAAGCTTGCCGTGGAATCGATGTTCTGCGCACGCAGGTATTCGCCCTCGCGCTGGCGTACATCGCGCAGCGTGTTGCCGATCAGCTCCGCCGCGTCGTACAGAGACGTCACCGAGTAGATGTTCGGCGCGTCCGGCGTTTCCTTCGCCGCCCGCTCGATCTGGTTGATCGCGTTCTGCGTGATCGACAGGTTACCGGCCGACAGAGCGACGATGACGCGATCGCCCTTCTTCGCGAACACGTGCATCTTGTCGACGCGGGAGATGTTGTCGACGCCCGCGTTGGTGCGCGTGTCGGACGCGAACACCATGCCGGCATCGAGCTTCATGGCAACGCAATAGGTCATCGGACGGCGAATCGGGAAACGGGTCGCGAATTCTACCAGCGAGCGACCCAGCGCACCGCAAGCGTTCCTGGCGCAGGCCTGTATTTCGCGCGAGGCACCCGTCAGGCCTGACTCTGTTCCTGTACCTGCTCCACGATTTCCGGAGTCAGCAGGAAATGCCGATTGATCTGCTGCGCCAACGCGAACAGGCGCGTCATCACGCGCTGCAGCCACACTTCCATGCCCTGCGCGAGCACGTCGTCGATGCAGCCGAAGCGTGTTTCGGCCATCAGCGCGCCGGCCTGGCGCACGACCTCGTGGTTGCCCGGCCCGGCCAGTGCGACGAGGGTCTTGTGCACGACCTCGGTGCAGGTGGCGAGCGAGCGCGGCGAATCGTGGTTGAGGATCATCAGCTCGGCGACGCGCTCGGGCGAGATCGTCTCGCGATAATGACGGCGGTAGGTTTCCATCGCCGACAGCGCGTGCAGCAAGGCGCTCCACTGGTAGTAGCCCACCGCGGAGCGCGCATCGCCGGCTTCCTCGGTCGACGGCCCCGAGTACTTTACGTCCATCAGGCGCACGCCCCAGTCGGCGCGCTCGAGAAAGGTGCCGAGTTGCAGATAGTGATAGGCCGCATCACGCCCCATCGTGCCGACGGTCATGCCGCGGAACGAGGCCGAGCGCGTCTTCACCCATTCGACGAAACGCGGCACACCCTCGTCCTCGAAACGCTCGGCGCTGAGCTTGCGCATCTCCAGCCACGAGGTGTTGAGGTCCTCGTACATTTCCAGCGTGATCGCGCCGCGTTGCGCGCGCGCCGACTCGCGCGCGGCGCGAATGCACGAGTAGATCGACGACGGATTGGTCGCATCGAGGCACAGGTAGCGCAGCACCTTCTGCGCGACGATCGGGCCGTTGAGGCGCGAATACTCCTGCACGAGGCCGAGCGCGTCGAGCGCGCGCCGCCAGGTGCCGGCGTCGTGGCGCCACGGATCGAGGCGCTCAGGCAGCAGCGCGATGCGATGGGTCACGTCGATCAGGCGCGCGGTGTTCTCGGCGCGCTCGATGTGGCGCGAGGTCCAGTACAGGTCGTTGGCGGTTCTGCACAGCATGATCAAAGTGTCTCAGAAAATCGTCGCGAGCGAAGGCAGTTTGCGTTTCGCCGGAACGCAGGAAGCGGAGTGTACAAATCAGTACATGAGCATTCCGAGCACCGCCGGAACGCAAAATGCCGAGCGCAGCAGATTTTATGAGGCACTTTCAGCCCTCCAGAACCCAGGTGTCCTTGGTGCCGCCGCCCTGCGAGGAGTTGACGACAAGTGAGCCTTCGGCCAGCGCCACGCGCGTCAGGCCGCCGGGCACGATGTGGATCTCCTTGCCGCTGAGCACGTAGGGGCGGAAGTCCACGTGCCGCGGCGCAAGCCCGCTGGCCACATAGGTCGGGCATGATGACAGCGCGAGCGTCGGCTGGGCGATGTACTTGGCCGGCTCTTTGATGATGCGATCGCGGAACTCGGCGATCTGCACCTTGGTCGATGCCGGACCGACCAGCATGCCGTAGCCGCCGGCCCCATGGACTTCCTTCACCACCAGTTCGGGCAGATGGTCGAGCGCGTAGGCCAGATCGTCCGCGTCGCGCAATTTATACGTTTGCACATTGTATAAAATAGGCTCTTCGCCGAGGTAGAAGCGGATCATGTCGGGCACGTACGGATACACCGACTTGTCGTCGGCGATGCCCGCGCCGATCGCGTTTGCGAGCGTCACTCGCCCGGCCTTGTAGGCGGCGAAGATGCCCGGCACGCCGAGCATCGAGTCGGGGTTGAACACGGTCAGATCGAGGAAGTCGTCGTTGATGCGCCGATAGATCACGTGCACGCGCTGCCGGCCCTGCGTGGTGCGCATGTAGACGGTGTCGTCGCGCACGAACAGATCCTGGCCTTCGACGAGTTCGACGCCCATCTGCTGGGCGAGGAAGGCGTGCTCGAAATACGCCGAGTTGTGGAAGCCCGGCGTGAGCACGGCCACTGCCGGCTCGTCGACGCCTTCGGGCGCGACCGAGCGCAGCACGTCGTGCAAACGGTCGGGATAGTGCTCGACGGGCGCGACCGAATGCATGGCGAACAATTCGGGAAACAGGCGCATCATCATGCGCCGGTTCTCGATCATGTAGGACACGCCTGACGGCACGCGCAGGTTGTCTTCGAGCACGTAGTACTCGCCGGCGCCGGCGCGCACGATGTCGACGCCGGAGATGTGCGAGTAGATGCCGCCCGGCACGTCCATGCCGCGCATCACCGGCTTGTATTCGGCGTTGTTGAGGATCAGATCGCTCGGCACTTTGCCCGCAGCGAGGATTTCCTGGTCGTGGTAGACGTCGTGCAGGAACAGGTTCAGCGCCTTGACGCGCTGACGCAGGCCGGCGTCGAGCATCTTCCATTCGTCGCGCGGGATGATGCGCGGCACGATGTCGAACGGGATCAGGCGCTCGGCGCCTTCCTTCTCACCGTACACGGCGAAAGTGATGCCGACTCGGTGGAACAGCACTTCGGCTTCGCGTCGCTTCTGTTCGAGCCGTTCCTGCGGCGTGGCCTTCAGCCAGCGGTCGAAGCCACCATAGTGCGGCCGCGCCGCACCTCCCATATCGAGCATTTCGTCGTAGCTGACCGGCATGCGTTCGCCTGCTGTGCGTGGTAGCCGCGCGCCCCGCTTCGCAACATCCGAAAAGGAGCACGTCGGTTACCGCACTGCAACAAACTATTTGCCGTTCGTCAAGCGGCGCAACGCAAAACCCGCGAAGCGCGTGAGCGACCGCTTATTCGTCGCCGCGAACCTCGGCCGCCGCGCGCCTGAGTATCTCGGCGATGCGCTTGGCTTCCTTCGCCCCCGCGTGGCGCTTGTCGCGCAACGCGGCCTTGAGTTCGCGGCGTGCAAGCCACGCGTCGCGCCAGATACCGCCGCGCGGGTCTTCGTCGTCGCTGCCGGAGAAGATCTCGCGCACGCGACCCATCTTGGCGCCGATGCGCGCGAGCTGATCGAGCATCGCTTCCGCGCTCTCGCGATTCTCGTCCAGGTACTGGCGGCCCGTGTCAGTGATCGAATACAGCTTCTTCGCTCCTTCCGCGGCGACGCTGGCGTAACCGACCTCTTCGAGCCAGGTCAAGGCCGGATAAACCATGCCGGGGCTGGGCGTGTAGAAGCCGCCGGAGCGCTCCTCGAGCGCCTTGATCAGCTCGTAGCCGTGGCTGGGTTGTTCGGCGAGCAGCGCGAGCAGGACGAGCTGCAATTCGCCCGAGGCGAGCTTGCGCCCCATGCGGAAGCCGCCACCGCCCAAGCCGGGGCCACCGAAGAAGCCGCTGCCAAAGTGGCCGAAGCCGTGCCTGCCGCGCCCGCGGCCGATGCAGATCGCCTCGCCGACTTCTTCCGCGAAGCGATGCAGGCGATGCTGAAAACCGTGATGGGAATAGGTGTGCATGGATGTTTCCTTGATTATCGTCAGCTATATCTTACGATATATTTAAGCGATGTCAATGCCCCGCTCTCGAACCCACCGGGGCATCGGGTCGTGCGACAATGCGCTGCCATGGATTCTCCCAATCCACCCGCCGCCGACAGCGCCCGCAGCGAATCCGATCCCGCCCTCGACGCCAGCGCCAAGCGCAGCCTGCTCTGGCTGATCGCGTTCTCGTTCTTCATGCAGATGCTCGACTCGACAATCGTCAACACGGCGGCGCCGAGCATCGCCGCCGCGCTGGCCGTGTCGCCGCTGTCGATCAAGACCGCGTTGATCAGCTACACGCTGAGCCTCGCCGTGTTCATCCCCCTGAGCGCGTGGCTCGCCGACCGCTACGGCACCCGCAACGTCTTCTGGAGCGCGATCGCGATCTTCACCGCCAGCTCGCTCGCCTGTGGCCTCGCGCAGAATCTGACGATGCTCGTCGTCGCGCGGGTCGTGCAAGGCATTGGCGGCGCATTGATGATTCCGGTCGGGCGCCTCGCGATATTGCGCAGTTTCACCAAGGCCGAGTTCGTCGGCGCGATGGCGTTCGCGACGATCCCGGGACTGATCGGCCCCGCGATCGGCCCGTTCCTCGGCGGCGTGTTCTCGACCTGGCTGTCATGGCGCATGATCTTCTTCGTCAACCTGCCGTTCGGCCTCGCCGGACTGTGGATGGCGCGACGCTACATGCCCGACTACCGCGGCGCATCGAGCACGCCGCTCGATCTCGCCGGCTTCGTCTTGTTCGGCCTTGGCGTCGGCGGCGTGTCGTGGGCGCTCGAGCAGGTGATCGAGGCGCGCTATTCCGCAGCGCTGCTGACCGGCGTTCCGGCAATCACCCTGCTCGTCTTCTACGCCTGGCGCAGCCTGCGCATCGCCCACCCGATCGTCGACCTGCACCTGCTGCGCGTGCCGAGCTTTCGCATCGGCGTCAACGGCAGCTTCTCGACGCGGCTCGGCGTCGGCGGCATCTATTTCCTGCTGACCCTGCTGTTCCAGGTCGGCTTCGGCTATTCGCCGGTGATCGCCGGCCTGCTGCAGACGCCGCAGGCGATCGCGATGCTGTCGACGCGCTTCTTCGTCGCCTCGATCATCCGCCATCTCGGCTACCGGCGCGTGCTCGTCGTCAACACCGTGCTCGCCGGACTGATGATCCTGTCGTTTGCAACATTCGACGCGAACACACCGGTATGGCGGCTGTGCACGCAGGTGTTCCTGTTCGGCATGGTTATGTCGATCCAGTACACCGCGGTCAACACGCTCGGCTTCGTCGACCTCGCTCCCGCGCAGGCGAGCATGGGCTCATCGATGTCGAGCACGGCGCAAAACCTGTCGATCAGCTTCGGCGTCGCCTTCGGCTCGCTGCTGATGGCCTGCTTCCTGCCCGCGGGTGCCGTTGGCGGCGCGGCTTACGTCGCCGCGTTTCACACGACCGTGATCATTCTCGGCCTGGTCACGATGCTGTCGTCCATCGTGTTCTGGCGTGTGCCGCGTGCGGCCGCAGCATAAGCGCGGTCAGAGCCTGAACGTAGGCAACTGCCAGTCCCACACCACCGAGAGCAGGCGCAGCACGACCACGGCGACCAGGCCCATGCCCATCGCCCAGCGCCGCTCGATGCCCAACCGCTGCGCTGCTAGATAGAGCACGATCCCGGCAATCGCCGCCGTCGCGTAGATGTCCTTCTTCAGGATCATCGGCACGCTGCCGCCGAGCACGTCGCGCAGTACGCCGCCGGCGACGCCAGTCATCGTGCCCATCATGACAATGATGATCGGCGCGTGGCCCGTGCGTTCGGCGAGTTGCGCGCCGGTGATCGCGAACAGGGCAAGGCCGAGCGCATCGGCGATAAGCAGCGCATGCGCCGGCACCGGCAGGAAGCTCGTGTAGACGATGGTCGCGACCGCCGACGCGCAGATCACCCACGGATAGGTCGAATCGGCGACCCAGAAGATGGGCTGGCGGCCGAGCAGCAGGTCGCGCAAGGTACCTCCGCCGATCGCCGGCAGGGTCGCGAGCACGATCACGCCGAACCAGTCCAGGCCCGCGCGCCCGGCCGCAAGCGCGCCGGAAACCGCGAACACGGCGACGCCGGCGAGATCGAGTGCGTAGAGAATTTTCGCCGCGCTCCAGCGCGGCCTTCGTATGGTCGTGTTCAAGCGGATTCCCCCATGCGCGTGATCGTGATGCGAGCGCAAATCAAGTTGGGCAAATCCTATCGTCTACACCCTACGCTTTGCACTGGAAAACCACAGAAAGAATCTCCAGTCAGGTCACCTTGTCTGGAATGATGACGACGAAGGTGTCCGAACTCGGTGCGGCAATCATCGGTCGCGAAATCTCCGTAGCACCGCAAAAGATGGCGATCTTTTCCCGAACATGGGTTCCGGTGTATGACGCATTTCGAGACGCGCCTTCTTTGGTCAGAACTACCCGCCACATCCGAAAACCGGTGATTGGATCGGTCTTGTCGAACTCTATCGAAGAAATATCACGAGGCGTGATGAAGGGGCTTTCTCGGACGCGACCGTTTTCATCTACAGGCCGCACATACATCTCGCAATCTTTTGGCGGAGTTACAACTGCCGACTGCGATGTAGATGCGGCTAGCGCATATGCAAAAGACAGAAACATTCCCTTTTCTCCGTACCTGATTAGCGTTGAATCTCAGCGGGTTCTTCCCTTCTCCCACCGGGAGAAGGTGGCGCAAAGCGCCGGATGAGGGTTCGGGTTCGGATCGACGTTGATCTCATCGTGGACCCTCATCCGCCTGCCGGCACCTTCTCCCGATGGGAGAAGGATTCCTACGTTGCATTTTGCTTCAATCTGGCTGAGTTTCGACACTAATCAGGTCTCCGTAAAGTCTCCCTACGTGACCTCAGCGCAACTGGCTGTCCTTGCTTCCACGCCGGTTGTAGCCGCTGAAGGCCTTCTCTTCCTCATCGTGCGCGGATTGGCAGGCGACACACAGGCGCACGCCGGGCACGGCTTTGCGCCGCGCCTCGGGAATCTTCGCATCGCATTCCTCGCAGCGCTTCAGGCTCGGTCCCTTCGCCGCGCGGCTGCGCGCGCGCTTGACTGCGTCCGCGACCGTCGCGTCGATCTGGTCCTGCACGGCGCCGTCGCCGGCCCAACCCGTTGCCATCGCTTACTCCTGCACCGCCTGCTGTGCGGCATCGAGAAAATAAGGTTCCACCTTGCCGCTGAATTTCAAGGTCATCGGCCGGCCGCGACGGTCCAACGCGCGCGGCACGGCCATGCGTACCCAGCCTTCGCTGACGCAGTATTCCTCGACCGTGGTTTTTTCCTCGCCATTGAAGCGGATACCGATGCCCCGCTCGAGGACAGCCTCGTCGTAGAACTTGCTGCGCGGGTCGTTGGAAAGATGGTCGGGAGGCGTATCGCTCATGGAAATTCCAGGTGAAATTCAGACCGGCGAATTGTAGTGCGCCAGCGTCGCCTGCGCATCGGCAGCGGCGATGTCCTGCTCCCAGTCTTCCATCAGCGTGATCAGCGCGATCTTTTCGAATTCGGTGGCGAAGCGGCTCACGATCGCGCCGGGATCGGCGACGCGCTTGCCGTCGGTGATCAGGCCGAAGTAGACATGGCCGTGATAGGAAAGAATCGAGATGCCCATGCCGATCGAGCCGTTCTGCGGCACCCAGAACATCAACTCGCGCATTTCGCAGCCGGCCAGGTACAGCGGCATCTGCGGGCCCGGCACGTTGGTCGCGACCGCGGTCGCCTTGCGCGAAAACAATTCGAGTGCCAGGCGCTGGATCGCCGCGGGTGCCATGCCGACTGCAGACAACAAGCCGAACGTCAGCGCGGCCTGCTTGGATTTTTTCAACTCCTGCATGTTCGCGGCGACGCGTTCGAGCCTGCGCAGAGGATTCGCCTCGCCGATCGGCAGATCGAGAAACACGAGACCGAAGTGATTGCCGAGTTTCTTCGCGTGTTCGAGCGGGCGCAGGTTGACCGGCACCGTGGCGCGGATCGTCAGGCCATCGACATCTTCGCCGTGCTCGCGCAGATAGCTGCGCAGCGCGCCCGCGGCGCTCGCGAGCAACACGTCGTTGACCGTGCAGCCGAGCGCCTTACCGACGACCTTGACCTCTTCGAGCGGCAGCGGCTCGGCCCAGGCGACGCGCTTGGATTGGCCGAGTTCGCCCTTGAACGCGGTCGGCGGATCGTCGGACAAGGTCAGCGCAATCGCGAGTTCGCGCGCAATTTCGCCGCCCTCCTTGGCGATGAGCGCAGCAACCTCGGGATTGGCGAGCAGTTCGCCGCCCTTCTCCAGCGCCTTTTCGCCGAGTTCGAGCACCTTCGACAAACCCGCACTCGCCGGCTGCAGCAGCAGGCGCTGCAACACACCACCCTGATCCTTCTTCAGCCAGACCTTGGCCAGCTCGGCATGTTTCTTTTCCGACGGACTCGCATCGGTCAGCGACAGCAGCACCTGCACCAGCGCCATGCCGTCGGCGTAGCAGTGATGGATGCGCGCGATCAGCACGCTGCCGGCGCGCTTGCCGTCGGGTGCGTAATTGTCGATCAGATGGAATTGCCACAGCGGCCGCGCGTGATTGAGCGGGCTGGAGGCGAGATCGCTGACGAATTCCTCGAGCGCGGATTTGTCGGCCTTGCCGGGCAGCGCGACGAGGCGCACGTGCCAATCGAGGTCGAGATCGCGATCGGTCTCCCAATATGCCGCGCTGACCGCATCGACCGCTTTCTGCTGGAAGCGCTTGTATGCAAGCCAGCGCTGCGCGATCAACGCCTTCAATTTGGCCAGCGCCATGCGCTCGGCGAAGATCATCACGCCGGTGATCATCATCAGATTGGTCGGACTTTCCATGCGCAGCCAGGCCGTGTCGACCTTGGACATGGCTTCCCGCGTCTTGCGCAGCGCTGCCGCCATCGTCTCTCCCCATTCGTTTTTGCTTGCGTCCGTGCCAGCGAGCTCAAAAAGCGGGCTTCCTGCCGGCACTCTTCAATAATATTCTCCGCCTAGCATCCGGCCTCGCCGGGGAAAAGGCAACCGCAATGCAACACGGCAACGACATCCTGCTCAGCCTGTTCGTCGTCTTCGTCGCCGCACAGGTCGGTGGCCGCGTCGCGCGTGCGATCCGGCTGCCCGGCGTGGTCGGCGAGATCGTCGCGGGCTGCGTGGTTGGCCCGTCGCTGCTCGGTTGGGTCGCGCCGTCCGAGCCACTCGAAGTCCTGTCCGAAATCGGCGTCGTGTTGTTGCTGTTTGCGGTCGGCCTGGAAACGCGCATCGACGAGATGCAGCGCGTCGGCCGCAGCGCATTCCTCGTCGGCCTGCTCGGCGTGATCGTTCCGTTCGTCTTCGGTTCGCTGTGGGCGCACGGCTCCGGCTACGACTGGGCGAAGTCGATGTTCATCGCCGCCGCTTTCGTCGCCACCTCCGCCGGCATCACCGCACGCGTGCTGCAGGAGCTCGGCGTGCTCCAGCGCGAAGAGTCGCGCGTGATCCTCGGCGCCGCCGTGATCGACGACATCCTCGCGATGCTGCTGCTCGGCATCGTCACCGCGCTGCAGGCCGGAGAAGACGTGCAGGTCGGCAAGCTCGCGATCGTGCTCGCCGAGGCGATCGGCTTCGTCGTCGTCATTGGTATCGTCGGCACGCGCCTCGCGCGCCGTTCGGCGCCCCGGCTCGATGCGCAGAGAATCGATCTGCTGCCCTATGCGCTCGCGCTCTGCCTCGGCCTCGCCTTCCTGTCCACGCAGTTCGGCCTCGCCGCGATCATCGGCGCGTTCCTCGCCGGCATGGTCGCCTCGGAAACGCCGCAGCGCGCGAAGCTCGAACACGACACGCAACCTCTGCTTGCGCTGATGACGCCGTTCTTCTTCGTGCTGACCGGCGCGAAGATCGAGCTCGCGCAGCTCGCATCCAACGACGCGTTGCTGACGCTTGCGTTGATCACCTTGATTGCACTCATCTCCAAGCTGATCGGCGGCGGCCTCGGCGCGCTCGCGCTCGGCAAGCGCTCCGCATTGATCGTCGGCGTCGGCATGATGCCGCGCGGCGAAGTCGGCGTGGTCATCGCCAGCCTCGGCCTCGCCGCCGGCGTGTTCTCGGCGCGCACCTATGCACTGATCGTGGCCATGTCGCTCATTACCTCGATCGTCACGCCGCCGTTGCTGGCGCTGCTGCTGAAGAACGACAAGTCCTGAGCGCGAATCTACCTCGACGTCAAATTCGATTGACGCAGTGCAAGCGGCAGATAGCGCTGCGGCAAGTCGCTGTCGTAGCGCCACTGCCCTTGCGCGTCCAGCGTCGCGCGCAGGCGCTTGCCGCCGATCGCGTTCGCACCGGTGCTGGCGAAAGTCACCTCGATGATGCACTCGCCATCCTTTTCACGCATATGCAGCGTTGCGACGACACGGTTGGCGTAGTCGCCGGGCTCGCCGAAGCCGTCATCGCCGGCGACCGGGCAACGATGCGCGCTGTCACGGAATTCGGCGACTTTGAGCTTATCCGTTTCGAGCTCGGCCATTGCGGCCGCGACGCGCGCGCGCAAGGTGTAGTCCTGGTATGCCGGCAGCGCGATCGCCGCGAGAATGCCCAGGAAGGCGATCAGGACGAAGAAGCCGACGACGAGTCCGATCACGAGCCCGCTGCGCGACGACGACGGCTTGGCGATCGTCGCCTTGCCCGCCGTTCGCGCCGCGGCGGCGAGTGGTGGCGGCGTTGCGATGTTGCCCAGGCCGAGTTCGGCGGCCACCTGCGCGATCGGCAGCCAGCCCGCGAGACCTTCGCGCCAGACCAAGGTCGTCGCGACGAGCTTGCCGCTGCGAAATGCCGTCGCCAGCCAGTCGGAATCGACCGGTCCGCATTGCTGGTTGCTGCTGTCGGCGTAGTACCAGTTCGTTGCCATAGCTGTCTCCCGTGAGTTTCCCCAGCCGCTACAACCGCGCGGCGCGCTTGATCGCCAGATAGTGCCCGACCAGCGCCGCCGGCAACTCGGCGCAGGTGACGTCGAGCAGATCCGGGCACTGCGCGCGCAGCAGGCTGTGCGTGCGCTGGCGCTGTTCGAGGTATTGCGCGGTTGCCACGACCGCGAGCGCGTCGTCAAAGTTCGTGACCTTGGCATCGCGCGTGCGATCGAGCACTTCCTCGCGCAAGGATGCGATGCAGACTAGATGGCGGCGCTGCAGCAGGCGCACTGCGCCGATCAGGTCCTCGGCATCCTCGTCGCGCACGTTGGTGACGAGGATGATCAGCGCGCGGCGCGGCTGGCGCGCGGCGAGCGCAGTGGCCGCGGCGAGATAGTCGGTCGCCTCGCCGTTCGCCTTGAGGTCGAACACGGTGTTGAGCAGATTGTCGACCGCGCCGAGTCCGCGCTGCGGCGCCATGTAGCGCGCCTCGCCGCCGGCGGCCATGAGCCCGACCGCATCACCCTGGCGCAGCGCAATGTAGGCGACCATCAGCGCCGCGTTGAGCACATGGTCGAAATGCGCGAGCGCACCGTCGCGCGCGAGCAAACGCCGCCCAGTGTCGATCAGCAGCAACACCTGCTGGTTCTTCTCGTCCTGGTAGTCGCGCGAGATCAATCTGAGTGCTCTGCGGGTGGCCTTCCAGTCGATCTGGCGCAGCGAATCGCCGGTGCGGTATTCGCGCAGCTGCTGGAATTCGGTGCCCTCGCCGCGGCGCCGTCTGAGATGCGCACCGACGACGCGCG
>NZ_DASVOK010000322.1:0-37620 GCF_036383415.1 Rudaea sp.
CGCGTTCTCCGCCGGCGCGCACATCGACGTGCAGGTGCGCGACGGCCTCGTGCGCCAGTATTCGCTGTGCAACGATCCGCGCGAAACGCATCGCTACCTGATCGGCGTGCTGCGCACGAACGACTCGCGTGGCGGCTCGCGCGCGATGCACGAAGAAGTCGGTGAAGGCGACCTGATCCGCGTCGGCGAGCCACGCAACCACTTCCCGCTCGCGCACGGCGCGGAGCGCTCGCTGCTGCTCGCCGCCGGCATCGGCATCACCCCGATCCTGTGCATGGCCGAACGCCTGGCCAATACCGGCGCCGATTTCTGCCTGCATTATTGGGCGCGTTCGCGCGAGCACGCGGCCTTCGTCGGGCGCATTGAACAATCGACGTTCGCCGATCGCGCGCGGTTTCATTTCAGCGAGGGCGAACGCCGAGCGAATCTCGATGACGTGCTCGCGCAACCGGATGCGAAAACGCATTTGTACCTCTGCGGACCGACGCGCTTCATGGACGCGGCGCTGCTCGCGGCGAGACGCGCCGGATGGAGCGAGGAAAACCTTCATCGCGAATACTTTTCCGCCGACCTGCTGCGTTCGGCGAACGACACCGAATTCGTCGTCAAACTTGCCAGCTCGGGCAAGAGCTATACGGTTGGCAAGAACACGAGCGTGCTCGAAGTGCTCGCCGCGAATGGCATCGTGCTGCCGCGTTCGTGCGAGCAGGGCGTTTGCGGAACCTGTATCACCGGCGTGCTCGCCGGCGAGCCCGACCACCGCGATCGCATCCTCACTGCTGAGGAGCGCGCGCGCAACGACCGCTTCACGCCGTGCTGTTCGCGTGCGCGCAGCGCCACTCTCGTCCTGGACCTGTGAGACACATGAAGAAGTCGCCGTATCATTCCAAAAACAGATCGCGCTTGCGCGCCGGTCTGTGCGCCGCGCTCACGCTCGCCGCTGCGAGTGCGCATGCCGAGCTCGAGGACGAAATCCAGGTCTATACCGACGACATCAACAAGCCCGGCCAGTTCGGTCTCGAGCTGCACGTCAACACGACGCCCGACGGGCGTTCGCAACCCGACTATGCGGACGAAGTCACACCGAACCACGGCACGCGCCTGACCGCGGAGTTCTCCTACGGTCTCAGCGACACGTTCGAGGCAGGCCTCTATCTGCCGACGAACTTCGAGTCGAACGGCCACGCCGACCTGGCCGGCTACAAGCTCCGCCTGAAGTGGATTCCACTGCAGGCGCCGGAAAGCGGCGGCGGATTCGCCGGCGTGAACGTCGAATGGGGCAACCTGCAGAAGCGCTATTCGCAGTCGCGCCAGGCGGCCGAGGTGCGCACGATCTTCGGCTGGCGCAACGAGGACTGGCTCGTCTCGGTCAACCCGACGTTCGGCTTCGATCTTTCACCCGGTTTCGATCGAGGCAATCCGAACTTCGATGTCGGTCTCAAGGTCGCGCGCAAGGTCGCCGAGGGCGTGATGCTCGGCGGCGAGTATTACGCCGATTTCGGCGGCGTGAAGCACTTCAGTTCGTGGAACGAACAGAACCACACACTGTACGTCACCGCCGATGTCGACAAGGGGCCGCTGCCATTCAACATCGGCATCGGTCGCGGCATCAGCCCGGCCGCGGACAACTGGACGGTCAAGGCGATTTTCGAAGTACCAATTTAAATTGGCTCATTCAAGTTTGGCGAGTTCTTCCTTCACTTCATTCGCATTGAGTGGGAAGTAGCCGGAATACAGGATAGGTTCCTGACCCTGCCGGCTCAGCACATAGCGCAGGAATTCCTTGATCAGCGCAGGCAGCGGCTGCCCCGGCGCGCGGCGCATGCGAATGTACATGTAGCGCGTCAGCGGATAACGTCCGCTCGATGCGGTCTCGGCATTGATTTCGATCGCCGGGCCGTTCGCGTCGCGCGCCACGGGCACGGCGCGCGGACCGGGGCCGCCTTCCTCGAGACCGCCGAAGCCCAGCGCATCGGCATCCGCCGCGATCGCCTTCGCCGTGTCGGCGATCGAACCTTGATGCACGCCGTCGGCCCATTCGCCGCCGTGCAACACCATGAACTGCATCGACATCGCATTCGGTGCGACCAGCGGTGGGGTGTCGAGCACGATGGTCTTGTTCGCCCATTCGCCGCTCAGGCCGAGTTGGCCCCAGCGCGTGATCGTCGGATTCTTGCCGAATACCGCCTTGAGCTGCGCCAGCGTGATCTGCTTGAGCGGATTCTTCTCATTGACGAAGATCGCTTGGGCCGTGGTGCGCTGATTGGTGTTGAAGCCGCCGCGCGCGACGCGAATCTCGAACAGCTTTTCGCCGTCGTGCAGATGGGCGAATGCGGCGTCTTCGTCGGGCCAGAGTTCGCGACCCATCGGCGCGAGATCGGTCATGCCGACCATCAGCGCGCCGAAGCCGTTGAGCGTGCCGAGGTGCTCCCACGGATCGCCCTTGCGCACACCGGGCTGCAAGGCGCGGAAATCGCGCATCCAGCGCTCCATCAGTGACTTCATGCCGTCGCTGCCGACGCTGCGGACATCGCCCTGGACTTTCGTGTTTGCCGTGTAGACAGGCAACGCCGGATCGAGTTTGGCGACGTAGCCGGCGATCTTCGGCAGTTCCTGCGCGATATCGTTCTGCGGAAGTGGCTGGAATCCGGCCGTCTGCGCGACGATCTTCTGGCCTTCCGCGCTCAGCGCAAAGCGCACGAATTCGGACACCGCCGGCACGGGCGGCGTGTCCGGCCGCTTGTTGAACGCGAGGAATACCGGCTTGGCTTCGCGCAGCGCGACGCGCACGGTCACCGGCGTCTTCATCATGTCGCCGGCAAACTGGTGCACATAGGGTGCGATTTCTTCCTTCTGGAACGAGCGCGTGATCGGTGTGATATCGGCCTGATCGAACATCAATGCGCCGATTGCGGCATCGTTGCTTTGGTGCTGCCACTTCACACCGCGCGTGATTTCAGGACGCCGCGCGTGCAACGCCTGCATCCACGCGTCCATGAGCGGGGCCATTTCGCTCGCGCCGATGCTCGACACGGTGACGTTTTCGGCCGCGCGGGTCGTTGCAGAGAAACAGAAAGCCGCCGTGGCCGCAGTCAGCAGCATGAACTTCGATGCAGTCATGGATCGATTTCCTCAGGAGCGGGAATCGCGGTGAGTCGCGCCTGCACTTCATCGCGCAGTGCCACGGCCTTTGCTTCGAGCGCCTGCTTGTCTTCGCTACCGCTGTAGGCGTAGCCGACATTCATTGTGCCGATCGCAGCGCCCTTGGCGTCTTTCACCGGCAGATCGACGCCGAAGCGCTTGTTGCCAGAATACAGGCCCGGGATCGGTGCCGGCGCATCGAGCACTTTCATGTCGTCGCCGTCCGCGGGCTTGCCGTGGCGGCCGAAGGTCGAGCCGACCACGACGAGCTCGTTCTTCGGCGGCACCTTCAGCCGCAGCGCAAGCACGGTCACCTCGGGATGGCGGCGCACCGTTTCGTCGATCAAGATTTGCGCGCGCGAACGCGTCGTCGCCGTCGCCACATAGGGATACGGATCGAGCAGGTTGGCCGTGTTGAGGATACGATGCGAAAGGCCGTCGCGGATCTGCGCAGACTTCTTCTCGAGCGCGGCGCGGCCGCCAGCGCCCGGGTTCGGCCAGGTCAGCGCGAGCGTGCCCACGGTCAGCCCGGCGAGGTCGTGTAGCGGCAGTTCGATTTCGATGCGCTTGTTCGCGGTTTCGACGATGCGCGTCTTGCCGCTCGCGGCGACGTCGGCATCCTCACTGCTGGCCGGTGTGCCGATCAGGCCGATGTTCGTGGCAAGTACGAGGCTGGCATTCGTCTTCGGCGGCGTGGCGTAGATCGCGATCGTGCGCAGGTCGGGATGCTGCGCGACGGTACGATCGACCAGTTCCTGCGCGTAGATCTTCATCGGGATCGTGACCTGCGCCTCGGCTCGCGACGACAGGATCGCGGCCGTCGCGATGGCCGTGATCATCGGCAGCCACGCCGCGGGCCGCATCTTTTGTTTCATCATGTGTCTGCTCCGCCGTTGGTATGGGACGCGCGCGACAAGCTAATGGCGCAACCTGTCGCGAACGTGAAAACTCCATGAAAGCGCCGTCAGGTCGCGGGATGGGCCAGGCTGAAAAACTTTTCAGGATCGCGACAGGGTGCGTACAGAGTTACGGCCTAGATTGCGCCAACGCTTCCAAATCCGGATGCGACGAATCCACAACAAGTGAGGGAGGTTTTCATGAAGCTGTTCAAGTTGACCGTGGCTGTTGCGCTCGCGGGCGCGACGATGTTCGGCGCGGTTTCCTCGGCCTCGGCCGCGGAAAAGAACTGGACGCCGCCGGCGCACAAGATCTACGGCCAGAAACTGTCCGACGAGACGATGGCCGCGCATCCGGAACTTCTGAGCGTCACCCTGCACGGCCTGGTGCCCGGCTCGACCGACAAGTACACGATGTTTGCCGGCTCCTATCCCGAGCGCATCGGCAACCCGGACGATCCGGACGACATCGATGTCTCCAAGAAGGGCATCACCATCGTCGATCCGCGCTGGAACCGGACCAAGGACAATCCGAAGAAGTTCGTCATCCTGATGCCGATGCGCGACGCCAAAGGCGAGAATATCGGACTCGTCGTCTACGCGTGGAAGAATCCGCCGGCGAATGCGAACAACAGCGCCGACGAGGAGAGCTATCTGAAGAAGGCGAACGTGTTGCGCGACGCGCTGGCGAAGAAGATCCCGAGCTACGACGCTCTGTACGCTGACGCCAAGTAAAGGACAACGGCGACGGTCCCCCGCCCGGGAGCCGTTCGCGGCGATGCATGGCGCCGCGGACGGCCATCGGCGGCGGGGCCATGCTCGCCGCCAGGCACAACGAACACGACCAGGAAGAACCAAGGACATGAAAATCCAGATCCGCGCGCTCGTTGCCGCGCTCGCATTCACCCTGCCGGCGATCGCATTCGCCGACGCCGCCGCACCGCTGAAGCCGCTCGGCCGCACCGACCTGCCGGGCTACGAGGGCGACTTCGACCATTTCGGCGCCGACGTGAAGGGCAACCGCCTGTTCCTCGCCGGCGAGGAGGGCGGTTCGCTCGAGGTTTTCGACCTGCACAACGGCGCGCACCTGAAAACCGTGAAGGACATGGGCGAGCCGCACGCGATCTACTACGACGCGAAGAAGGACCGCATCTTTGTCAGCAATGCAGACGAAAGCCTGAGCAAGATACTCGACGGCAAGACCTACAACGTCGTCGGCACGGTCAAGCTGATTCCGGGAGCTGATGTCATGAGCTACGATCCATCCGCAAATCGCCTCTGGTTCGTCGTCGGCGGCAAGAACGCGCCGAAGAAATTGCCGAAAGTCACCGTTGCCCAGGTCGATGCCGACAGCGGCAAGACCGTCAGCGAGACCCAGTTCGACACCGATTTCACCGAGGGCATCGTCGCCGAACAGCACGGCTCGCGCGTGTTCGTCAATGTCGCCGGACGCAGCGAGATCGCGGTGCTCGACAAGAAGACGGGCAAGGTGCTTGCGACCTGGCCGGTGAAGGAAGGCCAGAACAACTCGGCGATCGATCTCGACGAGAAGAACAAGCGCCTGTTCATCATCACGCGCAAGCCGTTCAAGTTCGTCGTGGTCAATACCGACAACGGTCAGTCGGTCGCCAGTTTCGACGCGCCCGGCCGCACCAACGGCCTGGTCTTCGACGAGGTCAACCGCCGCATCTACGCCACCGGCGACGATTACATCGGCGTGTTCGCCCAGGAAGACGCGGACCACTACAAGGAGGTCGCACGCGTGCCGTCGGAGAAGGGCGCTAAGACGTCTTTCCTCGTGCCCCAGGCCGGCCAGCTGTATCTGGCGGTTGGTGGTGCGAAGGACACGAAAGCCGGTCTGCTGCGCTACGCGGTGTCGTCGGGTGCAGCGAAGTAGGGCTGTGTCCAGCGCTTGAAAACGTGTCGCGTTCGGCGAACTGCCGGCCGCGACACGCGTCGTTTTCAGTTCAAGGTTTCGTCGCGGCCGGCGCGATGGTGACCGATTGCGACGACACGGTGCGCCCATGGCCATCGACCGCACTCAGTCGATAGTTGCCGGGATACAGATACAGCCGGCTTTGCGCCGAGCCGTGGTTGGAAAGCACGCGCTGCGACATCGGCGCGTTCGGATCGATCACGTTGAGCACTGCGCGATCCGCCGCAACCGCATCTTCGCCTTCGCTGGCGTAGCGCGCTTCGATCATGCACGGGAACTGGTTGCGGCAGAGGTCGCTGCTGACCGGGTAGGGCAAGCGCGTGCCGCCGAGGCCGACCCAGGTCGGGCGGCCATCGCTCTCCGTTGCTCGCGGGAAAAATACGCTGACGTCGTAGAGTTCGGGTTTCAGCGTCCACGGCTTGTTGCCGGCGTCGACGTAGACGAACGGCTGCGCCGGATGCGCGGCCTGCATCACCGCGGTGTACCAGGGATGGTCCTGGTCGCTGCGTGCGTGCTGGATCAGCATGGTCTGGTCGACGGCGAGCGGGTCGATGTTCGAGATCTTCTTGAAGAACTTCGCCATGCTCGATCCGCCGAGATAGACCCCGGCCTTCTGGATGTGGCCGAAGCCGGCGTTGACGACGAGGCGCGCATTCGGATCGCGCTTGAACACCTGGTCGTACAGTGCCTGCGCGCCGGCGCGCTCGCGTGCGTCGCCGACGCCCGCGTCTTCGGCGTCGTAGGCGACAATGGTGTAGCCGAGCTTCTGCGCCGCCCACACCATTTCGCCGTAGATCGGCTCTTCGGTGTAGAAGCCGACCTTCGCTGTCGGATAACCGCGCTTGCGCAGGGCCTCGGCTTCCTTGACGTAGAGCGTTTCTGCGGCGAAATGGGTGAAGCCTTCGGCGCGCAAGCGCGCGAGCAGTTGCACGGTCAGCGTGCGCGTGAGCGGCGCGCTGTGCGCCTCGTTGAAGAACACCGCCTTGCGATCCTTGGCAAGTTCGAGGATCACCTCGTCGGCGGGTCGCGCTTGCCAGGCGCCCGTGAGCGGCGAGGGCGCATCGTCGTGCTGCACCGGCTGCGCGATCGAGAACGAGCGCGCTGCGCCGTCGTAGTCGCCGATCCAGGTCTGGAACCAGGACAGGTACTGGCCGAAGATCAGGCGGAACGCACGCTCGTTGTTGTCGTCGTAGGCGGCCTGCATGACCATGTACTGCGCGAGCAGGCCGGGCTGCCTCTGCGCGCGGCGCATGATCTCCTCGGATTTGTCCGCGGCGGCGAGTTGCAGGCGCCGCCACTCGGCCGGCGTCATCTCATGTTCCGTCGGCGATTCCTGGCCGCGGCGCAGCAGTCCGCGGCGGCCGGCTTCGGTGATCGGATCGTTCTGTGCGAGCGCAAGCAGCGGCGCGGCAAGCAGCAGGCACAGCAGCGGAATTCGCAGCTTCATCGACGATGGCCTCTCAGGTTCTCAGGCGGTACGCAGCAGGTTTTCGTGCAGCCGCGCCAGCGCGCGATGGTACTGTTCGGGAAGTTGCGAATGTTGCGCGATTTCGAGGCCGAGGTCGTTGACCAGGCCGTTCTCGAGGCTGTAGCACCAGCCATGCACGGTCAGGTTCTGGCCGCGCTCCCAGGCATCCATCACCACGGTCGTCTGCGCGACGTTGACGACCTGCTCGATCACGTTGAGCTCGCACAGGCGCGCATGCCGCGGCGTGAGCAGATCGATTCCGTCCAGGGCTGCGGCGTGCTTCTGCGCAACGTCGCCGACATGGCGCAGCCAGTTGTCGACCAGGCCAAGGCGCGCGCCCTCGAGCGCAGCGCGGACGCCGCCGCAACCGTAGTGCCCGACGACGAGGATATGTTCGACCTTGAGCACGTCGACCGCGAACTGCACGGTCGAAAGACAGTTCAAGTCGGTGTGCACGACCACGTTGGCAACGTTGCGATGCACGAACACCTCGCCCGGCGCCATGTCGATGATCTGGTTCGCCGGCACGCGCGAATCCGAGCAGCCAATCCACAGATACTTCGGCGCCTGCTGGTCGGCGAGCCGGCGAAAGTAATCCGGGTCGTGCGTGCGCAGATCGAGCGACCAGGCACGATTGCGTTCAAGCAGATGAGCGAGGCTGGATTTCGTCGGCTGCGATGTCGTCATGCGTGCAAGCTTAGCAGGAGTGGCGGACGTGAACGTCGATCCAAAGTCATGGTGTTCGGCATTCGCAATGAGCGACGCAGGGAATCAGCATTGGGGCGAACTTTCGACCCAGCCTCAATCGACACGCAGCGTACGTCGCTCGAATGTGTTGCCGGAAACATCGGTGACCGACAGGCGGTAGTTGCCGGGGCGCAGGAACAGCAGCGCCTGCGTGCCGCTGCGTTCGACAAGAACGCGATCGGCGGCTACGGCCTTGTCGTTCTCGTTGCGATAGCGCGCTTCGATCACGCAGGGCAGGTGCGCGGTGCTCAAGTCGATGTCGATCGCGACGGGCGTGCGCGTGCCGCCGAGCGCGAGCCAGTCGGGTCGGCCGACGATGAGCTTTGCCGGCGGTGGCAGCACGACGCTGATGTCGTAGTAGCTGGGTTCGAGGCTCCAGGTCGTGCCATCGCGGTTGGCAACGAGAATGCTCGGCGCGGCAATCGCGAAGCGATGCAGCAGTTCGCGGTAGTCCGGATATTCGCGCGTGGCATCGACCGGGCGCAGCAGGGTCTGGTCGACGGTGAGCGGATCGAAACCGGTCTTGCGTTTGAGGCGCAATGCCATCGGTTCGGCGTCGAGATAGCCGGCGCGCTCGTGCGCGTGAGCGTAGCCGGCATGCACGAGCAGCTTCGCCTCGGGTGCGATGCGGAACACGCGCTCAACGATGTGTTGCGCCTGGTCTTCCTCGCGCGTTTCCGCATCGGCCTCGGGGCGCGACGACTCGTAGGGCACGACGACGTAGCCCAACGCAAGCGCTTGGCGCACGATTTCGCCGTACAGCGGCTCACGCAGATAGGTGCCGCTGCTTTGGATCGGATAGCCGCGCGCGCCGAGTTCGCGGTCGCGCTCGTCGAGACCCTCGACGGCGAGATGGGTGTAGCCGAGCGCGCGCAGCTTCGGCAGCAGCTGCAGTGTGAGCAGGCGCGTCTCCGCGACATGATGCGCCTCGTTGACGACAACAATGCGGCGTCCGCGTGCCAGTTCGGCGATGCCGACAGCGGCGTCGACCGCGCGATAGCGTTCGCGATCGGGGAGTGCCGCGGGCGTGCCACGCAGGCCGGGCGTGCCGAAGGGGAAGCGGCGCACCGCGGTCTCGTAGTCGCAAAGTTCGGAGTCGTTCGCCGCAAGCACTTGCGCGATCAGGTTGCGTAAGCCGCCTTCGCTTTCCTCGTAGCGTTTGCGATAGAACTCGTGCACGGCGAGCGGCGAGTTGAGCGTGTTGGCCTCGCGCTGCAGCGCATTGAGCTGGGCGAATGTGCCGGGGCCGATGTAGTCGGAGGCGGCTGCCCGCTCGCCCGCATCTGCCGGAGCCGCGTTGCGTTGCGGACCGCCGCTGCAGGCGGCAAGCAGCGCGGCGACAAGGACGAATGCCAGCGTCGGTCCGCCGTGGCGCATCAGAGTGACAAGGTGCGTCCGCCGTCCACTGGAATATTGACGCCGTTGACATAGCCGGCGGCGGGCGAGGCGAGGAAAGCGATCACGTTGGCGACTTCCGATGCGTCGGCGAAGCGGCCCAGCGGCACGCTCGCGAGCATGGCCTTGGCGATTTCCTCTTCGCTCTTGCCCGTGGTTCTCGTGCGCTCGCCAAGAATCTGTTCGAGCCGCTGCGTCTTCGTGTAGCCGGGCAGCACGTTGTTGACCGTGATGCCGTATGGGCCAAGCTCGGCCGCGAGCGTCTTCGCCCAGCTCGCCACCGCACCTCGGATCGTGTTGGAGACGCCGAGGTTGCGGATCGGTTCCTTCACCGAGGTGGAGATCACGTTGACGATGCGTCCCCAGCCCGAAGCCTTCATGCCCGGCAGCACGGCTTGCAGCAAGATCTGGTTCGCGATCAGGTGCTGCTGGAACGCAGCGAGATATTCCTCGACGCTCGCGCCCTGTGCCTGGCCGCCCGGCGGGCCGCCGGAGTTGTTGACGAGGATCTGCACCGGCTTCGGTGCGGCGATCGTCGCCTCGACCTTGGCGCGCAGCGTGGCATGGTCGTTCATGTCGACGGCGATGCTCGCGTGGCGCTGGTTGGCGTGCACGACAGGCAGTGCCGCAAGCGCGGCTTCGAGCGCTTCGCGCGAGCGCGCGAGCAGGGTCACGTCGGCGCCGAGTTTCGCAAGTTCGATCGCCGCGGCGCGGCCGATGCCTTGCGAGCCGCCGCAGACGAGCGCGTGTTTGCCGGAAAGTTCGAGATCCATGGTAGTCCGTTCCGCTTCGCGTGCTTGTTCCGTATTCGTGCGGCCGTCAGTGTCGCATCGACAGCTTCTCGGTCATCAGCGGCAGCAGTTCCTCGTCGCTTTCGCCGTCGGGCGGTTCGATTGAATCGAGCTCGAAGCCCATCGTCGTCGCGTCGTCGTCGTCGAGGCCGTCGAAGGCGCGGAACTCGGCGTCGAGCAGGGCCATGTGTGCGGCGTCCTCGTCGTCGTAGCGCAGCGTCTCGCCTTCGGCGTTGAACACTTCGGCGACGCCGGATTCGAGCACGCGCAGGCGCGCCCAGACCAGCGCGTCGCCGAGCGAGGCGATCCACCATTGTTCTTCGTAGTTGTCTTCGTCGCTCATCGTGATGGCCGGTTGCGGCATGGGCGCGACCAGTTTACACGCGATTTTGCTTCGCTTCTCCCACCGTGAGAAGCGAAGCAATTCAATGCGCCGCCACTTGTTCACCCGCCGGCGTGCTCGCGCGGATCAACACCGCGGCGAGTGCCGCGGCCAGCAAGGCGAAGATCGCGCCGACGAAGAACGCCGCGTGGTAGCCGCTGTTGATCGCGACGAGTTTGTCCGCGTTCGCAGCAAGGGCACTGCCGGTCTGCGCGGCGGCGAGGCTGGCGAGCACGGCGAGGCCGAGCGCGCCGCCCATCATGAAACTTGTGTTGACCAGGCCCGCGGCGATGCCCGATTCGCTCGGGCTCACATCGCTCATGGCCGCGAGCAGCACCGGGTTGAACGCCATGCCGGCACCGAGACCGAGCAGCAGCATGCCGGGCAGGATGTCGAGCACGAATCCGCCGCCGACCGGCGCGCGCGCGAACAGCACGAGGCCGAGTGCCGCGAGGACGAGCCCGGCAACGATCGGCCAGCGGATGCCGAAGCGCAAGACAACCTTTGCGGAAAGTCCCAGAGAGAACGCCGCCATGATCAGGTTCGCAGGCAGGAAGGCGAGGCCGACCGCGAGCGGGTCGTAGCCGAGCACCTGCTGCATGTACAGCGCGGAGAGGAAGAACCAGGCGAACATCGCCGCGGCCCAGAGCACGCCGATCGCGTTCGCGGTCGAGACGTTGCGCAGGCGGAACATGCCGAGCGGCATCAGCGGATGGGCGACGCGCGCTTCGATCGCGAGGAAGATCGCGAGCAGCACGGCGGCGGCACCGAGCAGGCCCAGCGTCTGCATCGACGCCCAGCCCGCGCTGTTGCCATTGATGACCGCGTAAACGGCGAGCAGCATGCCCGCGGTGACGGTGATCGCGCCGGACACGTCGAGGCGCGGATCGGCCTTCTCGTTGTGCGTATCGGGCAGCAGCCTGAGCGAGAACGCGATCACCGCCGCGCCGACCGGCAGGTTGACGAGGAAGATCCAGTGCCAGTTCAGCGCATGCGTGAGCACGCCGCCCAGCATCGTGCCGACGCTGCCGCCGGCGGAGGCGACGAAGCTGTACACGCCCATCGCCTTGGTCCGTTCGACGGGCTCGGGGAACAGGTCCATGATCAGCGACAGCGCGACCGCGGCGATCACCGCGCCGGCGATGCCCTGCGCCGCGCGCGCGACGATCAGCATCTCCTGCGACTGCGCCAGCCCGCAGGCCAGCGAGGTCAGGGCGAAGCCGGCGATGCCGATCAGGAACCATTTGCGATGTCCGTACAGATCGCCGAGGCGACCGCCGAGCAGCAGAAAGCCGCCGAAGGTCAGCATGTAGGCGTTGATCACCCAGGCGAGCGAGGTGTCGTCGAAATGCAGGTCGTTCTTGATCGAGGGCAGGGCGACGGTGACGATGGTCGTGTCGAGCACGTCCATCAGCACGCCGAGGCAGAGCACGGTCAGCGCGAGCCACTTGCGCTTGTCGGCTTGGAGAGCGGAATTCGGTTCGGTCATCGCTGGTACTCTTCGGGATTGTTATCTGTGCGACGAATGGGTCGGGTGGAAATCGACATTCACAGTTGCGTGCGATTGTCGCCGTATCGAGGGCTGGACAATATAGGAATAATTGCGCGTGCGAAAATTTAACCGACGCGGAATGGCCTCATGCCATAGTGATCACTGCATCTGTCGATTTCGCTGCAACCGGATCGTCGTACACGCGCAATCCGGCAATCCACCCTCGAGGAATCCCATGTACAAACGCGCCATCCTTCCGCTCATGCTGTCCGGCATCGCCTGCGTTGCAAACGCAGCTTCGGTGACCTACGAAATCGATCCCGCACACACCTATCCGAGCTTCGAAGCCGACCATATGGGTGGGTTGTCCGTGTGGCGCGGGAAGTTCGACAAGACCTCGGGCACGATCGTGCTCGACAAGGCGGCGAAAAGCGGCACGGTCGAGGTCACGGTCGACACGGCCAGTGTCGACTACGGCCTCGACAAGATGAATGAAAAGGCGAAAAGCGAGGAGCTGTTCGACGTCGCCAAGTACCCGACCGCGATCTACAAGGGCAAGCTCGCCGGTTTCCGCAACGGCGCGCCGACCGAAGTCGTCGGCGAATTCACCCTGCACGGCGTCAGCAAGCCGCTGACCTTGAAGATCGACTCGTTCAAGTGCATTCCCGATGCGATGCACAAAGCGCTCGAACGTTGCGGCGCCGACGCGCTTGCCACGTTCAACCGTGCCGACTTCGGCATGGAAGCGGGCAAGAAATACGGTTTCAAGATGGAGGTGAACCTGCGCATCCAGGTCGAGGCCGTGCAGGCGGAATGATCCTGCCGGTGCAGCGTGCGTGGCAGCACGCTGCACCGGGCTAGTGGATTACTGGATCGTCAGCGCCTTCGCGAATGGCTTGATCCCGAGTGCCTCGTAGACCTCGCTCGGATAGTAGGCCTTGTCGCCCTTGACCACGAGCGCGACCTGGCGGATGTCGGAGATGTTCTTGGTCGGATCGCCGTCGACGAGGATCAGGTCGGCGCGCCAGCCGGGCTTGATCACGCCGCGGTCTTCTTCCACGCGCGAGTACTTTGCGCCGTTGAGCGTCGCCACCTGCAGCGCCTGCGCGGGTGTCATGCCGGCCTGCACATAGAGCTCGAGTTCGCGTTGCAGGGTGAAACCGGCAAGCGCATCGGTGCCGGCGACGATCGGCACGCCGGCCTTGTACATGCGACCGACGAATTCGATCATCTTCGCGTACGACTTCTCGTGCAATTGCGCGGTCTTCTCGTCCGGAATCTTCATCTGCCCCTGCAGGAAACCGCGCTTGACGTCGGGCGGCATATGGTCGGCGACCGCGGCATAGGCCTGGGTCATGTCGCCGTCCTTCTGACGGATAAAGTCGAACGTGGTCAGGGTCGGGTCGATCGCGGTGTGATGCTTGACGAGAAAGGCGATGAAGTCCTGCACCGGCTTCGAGTCGAAATCGAGCCCGGCGACCTTGTCCGCCGGCAACTGGAAGCGGTCGAGCGTGCGCGTGTCGGTCTTGTCGGTGACGAGGAAGTTGAGCAGCACCTGGTTGATGTGCTGGATCTCGTCGTAGCCCTGCTCGACGACGTCCTGCGCGCGCAGCCACACCGGCACGTGGCCGCTGACGCGCAGGCCCTTGCTGTGCGCATACGCCGTCGTCTCGGCCAGGATCGCCTTCGGGAAAGAGTTGTAAACCTTGATCTGCGGATAGCCGTGCTCGGCGTACCAGTCGATCGCCTTCTTCGCTTCGTCGAGGTTCTTGATCACGAAACCGTTGCGCGCCGACATCGGGCTTTCGCCTTCGATGAAGCCGGCCGGCACGATATGCGGCGCGAGCAGGGTGCCGTCACGTTCGCGCGCGATCAGGTCCTGCAAGGTGGCGTTGTCGTTGCCCATGTCGCGCACGCTGGTCACGCCCGCGGCGAGATGCAGGCCGCCTTCGAATGCGCTCGTGTGCGCGTGCATGTCGAACAGGCCGGGCAGGAGCACGCGGCCGTTTGCATCGATCGTGCGATCGGCCTTGCGCTTCTCGTTGCCGGCGTCGGCAATGTCGATGACGCGGCCGTTCTCGATCAGTACGTCGCTGGCCGCCCCGAGTGTCGCGCGCTCGCTGTCGAACACGCGCGCGTTGCGGATCAGCGTCGATCCGGCCAGCGGGTGGGCGAGGCGCTGCTGCATCTTGACCAGCAGGTCCTTCTCGGCGGCTTTCTGCTGCTTTTCGAGTTCGGCACCGTTGCCTTCCCAACCGTCTTCGACGAGCTGGATGAAGCCCGGGAAGATAAAGGCGAACATGTGCGGCGTGGCGTCGGTGGTCGCCCAGACGAAGTTCGGGGTGAAGCCGATGCCGGTCAGTGCGAGCAACTGCACTTTCTTCTTCTCGGAGCCGCGGGTCACTTCGGAATCGACGAGCTTCTGCATTGTCAGCGTGCCGCTCGGGATCAGCGGCAGCTTGCCGTCGCTGCGCTTAGCCAGCGCGGCGATCGCCACGGAGAGCGAATCCGGAGTGCCGCCGAGCGGTGAGTACAGCGCGCCGCCGAACACTTCCTGCTCGCCCTTGTCCGAGGTCGATTTCCACTGCGCCTTGTCGCCCTGGCGCGCGAAGGTTTCGTTGATGATCGCGCCGAAGGTCGAGGTGCCGGCGACGTGGTAGCTCGCATAATTGCCGTCCTTGTCGAGCTTGTATTCCTCCTTGAGCTCCGGCCCGCGGCCGTTGTCCTTGAACACGAATTCGACCTTGGTGGTGCCGTCGCCGTCGCGTACGACGGTCTGGTGCCCGGCCTTGGTCTTGCCGCCGTTGACCAGGGCGGTGTACTTCGTGGTTTCGGCGGCGAGCGCGTTGAAGGCGAGCAGCGACAGCGCGATCGGTGCGATTGCGAGCAGGCGTTTCATCGAGTTTTCCCGGATGGAAGCGAGCGCGGATTATGCGGTGTAGTGAAACATGCCGTACGTGGCGAAGGTCATGTTTTCTCGGTGCCGGGGCAGGTAAGGCTATCCACGGTCGGCGGCGAGGCGTTCGTACAGCGCCACGGTCTTGCCCATCAGTGCGGGCGCGCTCCACGTGCGCGCATCCTCGCGACCGGCGGCAGTGAGCTGTGCGCGCAGATCGGGCGAACGCAGCAGTGTGGCAACATGGTTGGAGAAGTCAGCGACGTTTTCCTTGCCGATGCGTGCACTGCGGGCGCCGGCGAGTACGGCTGCCGTGCCCATCACCGCGGTCGAGACGATGGGCACGCCGAGCGCCATTGCCTCGATCAGCACGAGCCCCTGTGTTTCCGTCGGCGAGGCGAAGACGAAGGCGTCGCCGGCTCGATAGCAGTCGAGCAGGGCACCGCGCCGGTCGAGATTACCCGGAAAGCGCAGGTGTTTTTCGATGCCAAGTGTGTGCGCTTTCGCACGAAGAGGTTCCGCGTCGGGACCCTCGCCGGCGACGATGAAGACGAGATCGGGAAATTCGGCCAGCAAGGTCTTCGTGACTTCGAGCAGAAAGCCGATGTTCTTCTCCGCCGCGAGGCGGCTGACGGTGACCAGGACCGGTTGCTCCGCGCCGATGCCATGCGCGCGCCGGAAGCCTGAGCCGTCGCCGCCGTGGAATTCGTCGAGGTCGATGCCGGTCGGGATGATCGTTGCCGGGGTCGCGATGCCGTACTGCTTGAGCACGTCGTCCATCTGCTGCGTCGGCACGATCAGATGATCGACCTCGGCGCAGAGTTTGCGCGAGATGCGGCGCGCGACATAGCGCAGCGGCGCTGCCGGCAGCCACGGGAAATAGTGCTTGGCATAGGGCTCGAAATAGGTGTGATAGGTCTCGACGAGTGGGCGCCCCGTGAACTTGCGCAGCATCACGCCGAGCTGATGTGCGCGGAACGGTGTGTGCACATGGATCACGTCCCAGCGTCGGCGTGCGAGTTGCACGGCGTTTGCGTGCAATGCCCCGCGCCGGATCAGGCGGTCTTCCGGATCGAAGAAAATCTTGCTTGCGGGCAGGCGCAGAATTTCGATGCCGTCGTCCATGTCTTCGGCATGATCGTAGTGCGGCGCGACGATGGTCACGCCGTGGCCGAGCCGGCGAAGTTCGCGCGCGAACGTGCGGATCGAAGTCGACACGCCGTTGACGCGCGGGAAATAGACGTCGGACAGCATCAGGATGTTCATGACGCCGACGTTACAATCGATATTTGACCGAACGAAGACGCTTGCTAGCGTTGGCCTGCCTTGGCCAGTCGCGCGCGCAGGAATTCTGCGAACACGCGCAGCTTCGGCGGCACCTGGTAGCGGCTCGGATAATAGAGAAAGAATCCGTCATACGGCGGCAACCACTTGTCGAGCACGCTGACGAGGCGGCCGCACTCGAGCTGTTCGCGCACCGTGTATTGCATCACGTGCGAAAGGCCGACACCGTCGAGCAGCGCCTGCATCATGAGCCCGGCGTCGTTGCAGATCAGGTTGCCGCAGACGTCGGTCTCGAACCAGCGCCCGCGCTGCGGGCCGCTCGGATGGGCGAATTCCCAGCGGTAGATCGGGCCGTTCGAGTCGAAGCGGAACTGGATGCAGTTGTGTCCGTCCAGCTCATTCGGGTGTTTGGGTGTACCGTGCTTTTTCAGGTAAGCGGGCGAGCCGACGACGAGCGATCGCTGCGGCCCGCCCAGTGGCAGCGCGACCATGCCCGGCTGCAGTTTCTCGGACAGGCGGATACCGGCGTCGAGCCCCTCGGCGACGAGGTCGGCAAGCGAGGAATCGGTGCGTACGTCGACGCGGATGTCCGGATAGGTGCGCAGGAAATCGGCCAGATTCGGCGCGATCAGCGCGGGCACCGCGACCGGAGGCACGGTGATGCGCAGCAATCCGGCCGGGCGACCGCTGCGGTGCTGCATTTCCTCGATCGCACCGTCGATCGCGCCGAGCGCGGGCGCGATGCGGGCGAGGAATTCGCCGCCGGCCTCGGTCAGGCCGACGCGGCGCGTGGTCCGCTGCAGCAGGCGCACGCCGAGACGGGTTTCGAGTGCGCGCAGGGTCTGGCTCAGCGCCGAGGCGCTGACGTCGAGTTCGCGCGCGGCCTGGGTGAAGCTGCCGTGCGTGGCGATCGCGCGGAATGCGCGCAATGCGACAGTGTGGTCGTTGCGCATTGATTAGACTGGCTAAAAAGGGCATCCATAGAATCGGCCTTTTTCCACGCAATGGCAAACGCGCATACTTCACCACATCCCGTTCCCCGTCCGCAGGAAATCCCATGCCCCAAGCCAAAGGTTACGCCGCGCACGACGCGCACTCCGCGCTCGTGCCGTTCACGTTCGAACGCCGCGCGCCCGGTCCGCACGATGTGCAGATCGAGATCCTCTACAGCGGCATCTGCCACTCCGACCTGCACCAGGCACGCAACGACTGGAACAACTCGCTGTATCCGATGGTGCCGGGGCACGAGATCGTCGGCCGCGTGACCGCGGTCGGCGCGGACGTCAAAAAGTTCAAGGCCGGCGACCTCGCGGGCGTCGGTTGCATGGTCGATTCCTGCCGCAGCTGTTCCTCGTGTGCGGACGGACTGGAGCAGTACTGCGAGAACGTGCCGACCTGGACCTACAACTCCAAGCTGCGCAACAGTGACGAACTCGCGTTTGGCGGCTACTCCGACCTGATCGTCGTCGACGAGCATTTCGTCGCGAAGGTGTCGCCGAAGCTCGATCTGAAATCGGTCGCGCCGCTGCTCTGCGCCGGCATCACGACTTGGTCGCCGCTGCGTCATTGGAACGTCGCGAAAGGTCAGAAAGTTGGCGTGATCGGATTGGGCGGCCTCGGTCACATGGGCATAAAGTTCGCCAAGGCTCTTGGCGCGCACGTGGTCATGATCACGACGTCGCCGGACAAGGCTAGGGATGCGATGCGTCTCGGCGCCGACGAAGTGCTGCTGTCGACCGACAAGGCGCAGATGAAGCAGCACGCGAGAAGTTTCGATTTCCTCCTCGACACGATTCCGAATGGCCACGATCTCAATCCGTACGCCGCGCTGCTCAAACGCGACGGCCACCTGGTTCTCGTCGGTGCACTGATGGAATTGACGCCGCCATTGTTCGGCGGCAGCCTCGTGGGCGGGCGCAAGAGCATCGCCGGCTCGGCGATCGGCGGCATGGCCGAGACCCAGGAGATGCTCGACTTCTGCGCCGAACACGGCATCGTCGCCGATGTCGAAATGATCGATATCCAGAATATAAACGAGGCTTACGAACGGCTGCTCAAGAACGACGTGAAGTATCGCTTCGTGATCGACATGGCCTCGCTCAAGAAGGCGGCGTAAGCGAACACATCGCGGGGAACAGAAAATGGGAAAGCGTCTGCAAGACCGTATCGCCCTGGTCACCGGCGCCTCGTCGGGCATCGGTGCTGCGACCGCGCTCGCACTGGCCGAGGCCGGGGCGAAAGTGGCGATCGCCGCGCGTCGTCGCGACCGGCTCGATGAACTGGCCAAGTCGCTGGCCGCGCGCGGTGCCGAACCGCTGGTGCTCGAAGCCGATCTGCTCGATGAGCATGCCGCGCAGCGGATCGTCGCCGACACCGAAAAGCATTTCGGTCGACTCGACATCCTCGTCAACAACGCCGGTGTCATGTATCTCGAGCCCGTCGCCGAAGCCGATCTCGGTCGTTGGCGGCGCATGCTCGAACTGAACGTGCTCAGCCTGATCGCCTCGACCCAGGCTGCGCTGGCCGGCATGCGCGCGCGCAAGGATGGGCATATCGTCAACATCTCGTCGACGGCGGGCCGCGTCGCCAACCCGAATGCGGCGGCCTATTCAGCAACCAAGTTCGGCGTCGTCGCGTTTTCCGAAGCGCTGCGACGCGAGGTCTACGCCGACGGCGTGCGCGTCAGCGTGATCGAACCGGGCGCGGTTGCCACCGAACTGCGCGAGCACATCGGCCATGCGCAGGTGCAGAAGGCGCTCAACGCCTGGGCCGAAGGCATGCGCCAGTTGCAGGCCGAGGACGTCGCCGATGCGATTCTGTTCTGCGTGACGCGTCCACCGCATGTGTCGATCAACGAAGTGCTGATGCGGCCGACCGACCAGGAACGCTGAGACACGGCGATCCGCATCTGCATCACCATCTGGAGAAGAACATGAAATTCCGTCAACTGGGTCCGAACGGCCCTCAGGTTTCCGCGCTCGGCCTCGGCTGCATGGGCATGAGCGATTTTTATGGCGCGCGTGATGACGCGCAATCGATCGCGACAATTCATCGCGCGCTCGATCTCGGCCTCAATTTTCTCGATACGGCTGATGTCTACGGCCCGCACACGAACGAAGTGCTGGTCGGCAAGGCGATTGTCGGGCGCCGCAACGAGGTGTTCCTCGCGACCAAGTTCGGCATCATGCGCGATCCGGCCGATCCGAGCGTACGCGGTTTCAACGGCCGCCCCGAATACGTACGCAAGAGCTGCGATGCGAGCCTGACGCGCCTCGGCGTCGACCACATCGACCTCTACTACCTGCATCGCGTCGACAAGAACGTGCCGATCGAGGACACCGTCGGCGCGATGTCCGACCTCGTCAAGGCGGGCAAGGTGCGCTATCTCGGATTGTCGGAAGCTTCGCCGCAGACGGTCGAGCGTGCGTACAAGATCCATCCGATCACTGCATTGCAATCGGAGTATTCGCTGTGGACGCGCGATCCGGAAGAGCAGGGCACCCTCGAAGTGACGCAGCAGCTCGGCATCGGCTTCGTGCCGTACAGCCCGCTCGGCCGAGGCTTCCTCACCGGCGCGATCAAGAGCCCGGACGATTTCGATGCGGACGACTACCGGCGCACCAGCCCGCGTTTCCAGGGCGAGAACTTCGCCAGGAATCTGGCGCTTGTGGCGAAGGTGGAAAGCCTGGCGAAGGACAAGCACTGCACCGCCGCGCAGCTCGCGCTGGCCTGGGTGCTGACGCGCGGCGAACAAGTGGTGCCGATTCCGGGTACGCGCCGCATCTCGGCGCTCGAGGAAAATATCGCCGCGCTCGATGTCAGCCTGAGCACGGCGGAACTCGCCGAGATCGAAGCGATCTTCCCACCGCATGCCGCGACCGGCGCGCGCTATACGCCGGCGATGATGAGCGCGCTCAACGGCTGAGTGCCGATCTGGTGCAGGGCAGGCAGGCGGTGCTTTGATCGCATCGCCTGCCGCCGCGCCTGACTACTCGGAACGATCGTACGAGAACTGGATGCCGGCCGTGCCGCCGGTTTCGATGAACAAGTTGATGAACTGCGGCACCGTGTCCTTGCGCGACCAGTCGCGCTGCAGCTCGCAGAACAACTGCGCCACGCTGATCATCTTGCCGCCGGCCTGTTCGATGCGGCGCAGCGCCATTTCGTGGGCCGCGACCGAAGTGCCGCCGACCGCATCGGCGACGACGTAGACCTCATAGCCTTCGCGCAGCGCATCGAGCGCCGGGAAGGTGAGGCAGGCTTCGGTCCACAGCGCGGTCATGATGAGCTTCTTGCGCTCGGTCGCCTCGACCGCCTTGCGGAACTCGATGTCCTCCCACGAATTGATCGAAGTACGGTCGTAGGTCGGGAATTTGTCCAATACCTTGCGCAGTTGCGGAATTGGCGGCTTGTTCAGCCCGGTCTTGACGTTGACAGTGGAATGCACGATCGGCAGTCCGTAGACGACGGCCGCCTTGGCCGTGCCGACGATGTTGTTGACGAGAAGTTGCCGGTCCATCGAGGCGATGGAATTGACCTGCACCGGTTGGTAGTCGATGACGACGAACGCGGAATTTTGCGGCGTCAGCAGTTCGTCTTTCTGCGGATCACGAATGGGCTCGCTGGCCATGGAACACCTCCTTCTTTGGGTTGGGGAATGTCGCGGGGCGGGAAGCCCCGCGACTGCGGTCACGCCGGCATGCGGCCAAACTTACCGCTGTTGAAATCGCGCATCGCCTGGCCTATTTCGTCCTGCGTGTTCATCACGAACGGGCCGTAGCCGACGATCGGTTCGTCGATCGGCTCGCCGCTGAGCAGCAGGATCGTCGCATCGCTGTTCGCTTCGATGTGCACGTTGCCGCCGTCGCGTGCCAGCGTCACCAGTTGCGCATCGCGCGCCACCGTTTCGCCGTTGATCTGAACGGTGCCGCGCAGCACTGCCAGCGCCAGCGTGCGGCCTTCGCCGATGTCGAACGTCGCGCTGCGGCCTTGGCTCAGGCGCACGTCCCAGACATCGATCGGCGTGAACGTGCGCGCCGGGCCGCGACGGCCCTGATACTCGCCCGCGATCACGCGCAGCTTGCCGGCGTCGTCGGGCAGGGCGACCGCAGGAATCTCGGCATCGAGCAGGGTCTGGTAACCCGGCGCGGCCATCTTGTCCTTGGCCGGCAGGTTCACCCACAGCTGCACCATCTCGAAATTGCCGCCGCTCTTGGCGAAGTCACGCGAGTGATATTCCTCGTGCAGGATGCCGCCGGCCGCCGTCATCCACTGCACGTCGCCCGGGCCGATCTTGCCTCCGGCGCCGGTGGAGTCGCGATGTTCGACCTCGCCTTCATAGACGATGGTGACTGTCTCGAAACCGCGATGCGGATGCTGGCCGACGCCACGCTTGGCCGTGGTCGCGTCGAACGAATACGGGCCCGCGTAGTCGAGCAGCAGGAACGGGCTCAGGTGCCGCCCCTGGTCGCTGTAGGAAAACATCGAGCGCACCGGAAACCCGTCGCCGACCCAATGGCCGCGCGGGGCGCTGTAGACACCGGTCACTTTTCTCATGGTCTTCTCCGAACCCGCTCCCGGCGGGAGCTTTTGGCTTGCACAAAAGATAAATCCGGGACAATGACTCCGGTAGATGGCAATATTCGCCATCAGAGTCCTATTTTATGAACGCTGGGCCGCCCATGCAGGATCTCAATGACTTGTATTACTTCGTCCGTGTGGTCGACAGCGGCGGTTTCGCCCCGGCCGGGCGCGCGCTCGGCATGCCGAAGTCGAAGCTGAGCCGGCGCATCGGCCTGCTCGAAGAGCGCCTCGGCGTGCGCCTGATCCAACGTTCCACGCGCCATTTTTCGGTCACCGAAATCGGCCAGACCTATTACGCGCACTGCAAGGCGATGCTGGTCGAGGCCGAGGCGGCGGATGAGGCGATCGAGACGGTGCGCGCGGAACCGCGCGGCGTGGTCCGCATGTCGTGCCCGACCATGCTGCTCGACATGCGCGTCGGAGCGATGGTCGCCGACTACATGGCGCAGAATCCGCGCGTGGAAATCCATCTCGACGCGACCGATCGCCGCGTCGATGTCATCGGCGAGCGCCTCGACCTTGCGATCCGCGTGCGTCCGCCGCCGCTGGAGGATAGCGACCTGGTCCTGCGCGTCCTCGCCGAGCGCAGCCAATGCTTGCTCGCGAGTCCCGCGCTGATCGAGAAGTACGGCATGCCGTCCGGGCCGCCCGACCTTGCGCGCTTTCCGTCGCTGGATTTGGGTCTCCCGCAAAGCCAGCATGTGTGGAGGCTGCTTGGCCCCGACGGCGCGCGCGCGGAAATCGTCCATCATCCGCGCCTGGTGACGCGCGGCATGTCGACCTTGCGTGCGGCCGTGCTCGCCGGCGTCGGCATCGCGCAACTGCCGCTGATGTTCGTGCGCGATCTCGAGGAGCAGGGCAAACTGGTCAGGGTCGTGTCGCAATGGGCGCCGCGCCGCGAAATCGTCCATGCCGTGTTTCCGTCGCGCCGCGGGCTGCTGCCGTCTGTGCGTTCGCTGCTCGATTTTCTTGCGGCGCGTTTTGATGAACTCGATGAAGAATGACAAGGGAACCAAGGAGATTCGCTGATGATAGTTCTGGAAACCCACCGCCTCGTCCTGCGCCGCCTCGAAGAGCGCGACGCGGAATTCGTTTTCACCTTGGTCAACGATCCGGCGTGGCTGCAATTCATCGGCGACAAGGGCGTGCGCACGCGCGACGACGCGCGCGCCTACCTGCGCAATGGGCCGTTGGCGATGTACGCGCAGCACGGCCATGGCCTGTACTGCGTCGAGTTGAAAGCGAGCGGCGAGGCTATCGGCATGTGCGGCCTGATCAAGCGCGACACGCTGCCCGACGTCGATCTCGGCTATGCCTTCCTGCCGCAAGCGCGCGGCGGCGGCTACGCCTACGAAGCCGCATCGGCGACGATGACGTATGCGCGCGAGACGCTCAACATGCAGCGCGTTCTGGCTATCGTTTCGCCGGGCAACGCCAGTTCGATTGCGTTGCTCGAGAAACTCGGCTTCCGTTTCGAGAAGTCGCTGCGATTGCCGCCGAAGGAAGATCAGGAGACCTTGCTCTACGCGATTGGAGACTGATCGTTCTGAGGGGGAATGCTGTTGTTGCTCAATGCATAGACGTAAGCGTCCACTCGCGTGCCATCCTCAAGCGTGGCGGTGGCGAGGACGCGCACATAGCCGTCGCCCTCGAACTCGTCCAAACGGGACCAGTGCGCGGGCAGCGCTTCCGAGCTGAATACCAATCCACGGACTTCCTCGCCGCATTCGTCGAGGACGATGCCCGGGTAGCCGATCGCCGCGCCCCAGCCTTGCGCGTGCAGCGTGCCCTTGACCGTCGCCGGCTCCCAGCGCCCAGGCAGCCCGGCCAGGATGTGCTCATTGGGCTGTCCTGGCGCGAGGGTTCCGTAAACGAACAGACGATGGCTCATGAGCATTGGTCGTATGTCAGTGCGCGCCCGCACCACCGCCCTTGGCCGAGAACGGCGGTCGCGCCAGCCAGATCACGATGATCAACGAGAGGAACAGGAAGCCGAGCAGGTGGAACAGCTCGTTGAACGAGATCTGGTAGGACTGCGAATCGAGCATGCGTTCGAGGACGCGGTACCCGACCGCGTCGTTGCCGCGGCCGAGCGTGGCGACGGCCTGCTGCGTCTCGGTGTCGAACGGCGTCAAGTGCTCGGCGAGCTGGGCGTGGTGCACGATCGCGCGATGCTGCCACATGAAGTTCGTGATCGACGCCGAAAAGCTCGCGCCTAGCGTGCGCACGAACGTGGCCAGGCCGGTGCCGGCGGCGATCTCGTTCGGCTTCAGGTCGGAGAGCATGATCTGGGTGAGCGGCATGAAGAAGAAGGCGACGCCGAGACCCTGGATGAACTGCGCCATCGCGACATTGTGGAAATCGATGTCGAGATAGAAGCCCGAGCGGATGAAGCTCGTCATGCCCATGATCAGGAAGGCGAGCGAGGCGACGAAGCGCAGGTCGAAGCGGTTGATGTAGCGGCCGATGAAAGGCGTCAGCAGGATCGGCAGGATGCCGATCGGCGCGGCGGCGAAACCGGCCCAGGTCGCGGTGTAGCCGAGGTAGCGCTGCAACCACTGCGGCACGAGCACGTTGATCGAGAAGAACGCGGCGTAGCCGAGCGTGACCGCGAGCGTGCCTGCGGCGAAGTTGCGGTGGCGGAACAGGCGCAGGTTGACGATCGGTTCGCGGTCGGTCAGTTCCCAGATCAGGAAGATCGCGAGCGAAACCGCCGAGACCAACGACATGACGATGATGAAACTCGACTGGAACCAGTCCTCGTCGTTGCCTTTGTCGAGCACGATCTGCAATGCGCCGACGCCGATGACGAGCGTGGCGAGGCCGACGTAATCCATCTTCGGCCGCACGGTTTGATCGACGCGCGCGCGCATCTGCGCGTAGACGATCAGCGCGGCGAAGATGCCGACCGGCACGTTGACGAAAAAGATCCACGGCCAGGAATAGCTGTCGGTGATCCAGCCGCCGAGGATGGGGCCGGCGATCGGCGCGACGATCGTGACCATGACCAGCAGCGCGAGCGCTTGCGGGCGCTTCTCCGGCGGATAGATCGACAGCAGCAGGCTCTGCGTGACCGGATACATCGGTCCCGCGACCGCACCCTGCAGCGCACGGAACGCGATCAGCATGGTCATGCTCGGCGCGATGCCGCAGAGGAACGAGGCGACGCAGAACAGCAACGTCGCGGCCATGAACAGCTTCACTTCACCGTAGCGGCGTGTGAGCCAGCCGGTCAGCGGCAGTGCGATCGCGTTGCTCACTGCGAACGAGGTGATGACCCAGGTCGCCTGATCCGCGCTCGCGCCGAGGTTGCCGGCGATCGTCGGCAGCGACACGTTGGCGATCGTCGTGTCGAGCACCTGCATGAAGGTGGCGAGCGACAGGCCGAGCGTGGTCAGACCCGGATTCGCCGGGCGGAACGGCAGGGGATTGGGGGTGGCCATTGTTTGGAAAGGGGCTTCGTTCGCCGTGGGGCGTTCTTATTTCGCCGCAACGTCCGCGCCATCGCGCGCAGCGTTGTCGTGAATGATGCGATCGATGTCGGCTTGCGCGCCCTGCATCTGTCCTTGGTAGACGTCGGTCGTGAACGCCGGTTCCTTCGGCGACTGCTGCGCGAGCGCGGGGCCGCTCTGGTCGTGCAGGTTGACGTCGACCGCCATCGACAGGCCGATGCGCAGCGGATTCTTGTCGAGCTCCTTCGCGTCGAGTTCGATGCGCACGGGGATGCGCTGCACGATCTTGATCCAGTTGCCGGTCGCGTTCTGCGCGGGCAGCAGCGAGAACGCGCTACCCGTGCCAACACCGAGACTTTGAACTTTGCCCTTGAACTCGACCTTGGAACCGTAGAGGTCGGACTTCAGCGTGACCGGCTGGCCGATGCGCATGTGGGCGAGCTGGGTCTCCTTGAAGTTCGCGTCGACCCAGACCTGATTGAGCGGCACCACGGCCATCAGCGGCGCGCCGGGCTGCAGGCGCTGGCCAACCTGCACGCTGCGCTTGGCGACGTAGCCGTCGACCGGCGCGTAGATCTTCGAGCGCGCGTCGTTGAGATAGGCCGTGCGCAGCGCGGCGGCGGCGGCGAGCACGTCGGGGTGCTTGACGATCACGGTCTCGTCGACGAGAGCCTTGGTCGTGCTCAACTGCTGCTGGGTCGAAGCAAGCTGGCTCTCGGCGGCGGCGAGCGCATCGCGTGCATGCGCGAGTTCCTCGGCCGAGATCGCGCCGGAGGCGACGAGGCCTTGGCGGCGCGCATAGTCGGCACGCGCGCGGTCGAGCGATACCTTCTGCGCGGCGACGACGGCCTGGCCGCTTTCGACGTTGCTGTACAGGCCGCGCACCTGGCGCACGCTGCGCGCGAGTTGCGCTTCGGCCTGCTGCAACGCGATGCGTGCATCGCTGCCGTCGATCTCGACGAGCACGTCGCCCTTATGCACGAGGTTGCCGTCGTCGGCATTGATCCTGACTACGGTGCCGGCAACCTGCGGCGTGATCTGCACGACGTTGCCGTTGACGTAGGCGTCGTCGGTGCCTTCGTACCAACGGCCGATCGTGTAGTACCAGATGCCGAAGCCGATCGCGCCGATGACGACGATCAGGAAGACGAGGCGCAGCAGCAGTTTGCGTTTGCCGTTAGTCGGCGCGGCGGTTTCAGAGGTGGGGTTCGGGGTGCTCATTGCGTGAGTCTCGGGGAATGGGGGAGTTCGTTGGATTACGGCGCGACTGCGGCAACCGGCGGCACGTCGCCGCTCGCGTCGAAACCGCCGCCGAGCGCCTGCACGAGGCGCACCGAGGTGTCGACCTGCTGCGCGGCGAGCGCGGCGGCGCGCTGTTCGGCGACGAGCAGTTGCTGCTGCACGCTCAGCGTGTCGAGGTAGCTGCCGATGCCGGCCTTGTAGCGCTGCTGGGAAAGGTCGTACGCGCTGCGTGCCGCATCGACCGCGCGTTGCTGCGCGGCGATCTGCGTCTGCAGCGAGCCGAGGTTGGCGAGCTTGTCGGCGACATCGTTGACCGCACCGACGAGGGTCGAGTTGTAGTGCGCGACGGCGAGGTCATAGCCGGCGTCGGCATTGTTGAGATCGGCGCGGCGACGGCCGCCGTCGAAGATCGGCAGGCTGATCGCCGGCTGCACCATGGTGAAGCGCGCAGGCAGCGAGAGCAGGTTGTCGAACGAGGACGAGGTCAGGCCGGCGAACGCGGACAGGCCGATGTTCGGCAGGAACTCGGTCTTCACCGCGGCGATGCTTTTCGTCGCCGCTTCGACGCGCCAGCGCGCGGCGACGAGGTCGGCGCGGCGGCCGATTAGGTCGGCAGTCAGGTTCGGCGGCAGCGCGAGCGCGGCGAGCTGCAGCGACTTCGGGTGGGCGATATCGAGGCCGCGGTCCGGGCCCTTGCCGAGCAGTACGGCGAGCGCGATGCGCGCGGCATCGATCGCGTCGTCGGCAACGGCGACCTGCTGTTCGGCACTCGCGACTTCGGCTTCGGCCTGCTTGATCTGCAGGCGGTTGTCGATGCCCGCCGCGACGCGCTGCTTGACCAGCGCATGCGAGGCGTTCGCACGCTTGAGCTGCGCATCGGCGACATCCTTCTCTGCGAAGACATAGCCGAGCTGCACGTAGGCGCGCGCGACATTGACCGACAGCGTGAGGCGTGCGGCGTGCGCATCGATTTCGGCGGCACGCGCCTGGCCGAGCGCAGCTTCCCAGGCAGCGCGCTTGCCGCCCCAGAGGTCGAGGCTCCAGTTGAAGCTCGCATAGACGGCGGGGTAGGTGCCGAACGAGCCGCCGACCGGCGCGGGCACAGCCGTGGTCGGCAGATAGACACCGGCGACGCTGCCGGCGGCGTTGACCGTCGGCAGGCGCTTGGCGTTCTGCGCATCGACCTGGCTTTGCGCTTCCTTCGCGCGCGCGTCAGCGCTGGCGAGGTCGGGGTTGTCCTTGAGCGCTTCGGCGATCAGCGTGTCGAGCTGCGCGTCGCCGAGCTGCGTCCACCAGTCGGACGTGGGCCAGGCTGCCGGCGTCGTCTTGATTTTGGCGAAGCTGCGCTCGCTGTGCAGCGTGGCGGGGTCCGTCACCACGCCATCGGTGTGCAGCCCGCTGCTGGCGCAGCCGGCCAGCGCAATGGCCGCGGCGAGCAGGAGAGAAGAGGGGGCAAGGTTGCGCATGGCGCGGTCCTTTTCGCGGGTGGGCTTCATGGGGTTTCGTCGAGGGTGTCGCGCACGCGCTTGAGCAGATCGAACAGCTTGGCGCGGTCAGTGGCTTTGAGGTCACGCAGGGCCAGGTCTTGGGCGTGCTCGATGAACTGGCTCATCTTGCGCCACAGCTCCTTGCCGGCCGGCGTGAGTTCGATCGTCAGCGCGCGGCGGTCCTGCGCGTGCGGCTTGCGCTCGACGTAGCCCTTGTCTTCGAGCTGATCGAGCAGACGGGTCATCGCGCCGGCGTTGTGGTCGAGGTAGCGCGCCAGGTCGCCCGGCATCTGCGGGCCGTTCTTGGCGATGATCTTCACGACCAGGTGCTGGCTGTAGTTGATGGCCACGCCGCTGTCGACGAGTTGACGTTCGATTTGATGCAGGAGGCCGTCGCGAATCTGGCGGATCAGCATCGGGAAGCTGGAATCGTCGCGTATGCCGCAAAGGGAAGGTGTCTTTTGCATGCGGCAATAATATTGCCTAGACAATGATTGTCAAGGCAATTACATACTATTAAGTTTATTCAATATGACAGGCGTGTGGCGGGCGCCTGGCGCATCGTGTTTTCCGCCGTGCAAAAAACGGAACCCCCGGCATGACCGGGGGTTCTTCATCAGCGCGAGAGAGGCGGGACGATTATTTCTTCTTGGTGGCCTTCTTCGCCACCTTCTTCACGGCTTTCTTCGCCGCGGCCTTCCGTGCCGACTTGGCCGCCGGGGTCACCGCGTCGGCCAGGCGCGCGACTTGGCGCTGCACGGTCTGCTTCGCCGCGAGCTGGGCGTCCTCGATGTCCTTGACCAGATCGCCGAAGTCGTCGCGCGCGCGTTTGACCTTGTTGGTCAGCGCTTCGGCGAGGCCGGCCTTCTTCGCTGCCGGATTGAGCTTGATGACCTGGCCGTTCAATTCGTCGACGCGCTTGAGCAGCTCGTCGAGATCCTTGCGCCCGGGTACGCCGAGCTTGCCGAGCGCGCGCGAGACCCGCGACTCGAACACCTGCTCGAGGCGATCCCAGGTTTCCTGGGTGCGCTCGCGTACCTGGCTGACGCCGGTTTCGACCGCGCCGCGCACCTCGTCGACCTTGCCGGTGGCGATCTTGCGCGTGGCGGCTTCGAGGCTCAGCCCTTCCTTGACCAGGTTTTCGAACAGTTTGGTGCCATCTTCGCGCGCCTTGGTGAACGCGCCGAGGCCGGCGAGCCAGATCTGCTGTGCGGATTCCATGATCGACTTGTTCGCCGCCGCGCTGTCGCTCGCCGCGGCCTTGGTCCTGGATTTGAGTTTCGGTTTGCCAGCCATCGTCTTCCTCCCGGTTCGAATTCGAGGACGCGGATGCGTCGTCATGGGGTCAATCTATGGGCGCAGCCTAGAATATTCACACTATGCGCGCCGTGCGGAAATCGTTGTTCGTCAGGCCAGGCCCTTGTCGAGATGGCCCTGGATCTCCTTCTCGATCATCGGCTTCAGCGCGCCGAGCAGGAAGCCGAGTTCGGCGGTGACGCGCACTTCCTTGTCGGTCACATGGATCTTGCCGCTGGCGCCGGGCCGCTCGAAAAGCAGCGTGTCGCCATCCCATTCGCTTTCGATGCCGAATTTCTTGCCGATCGCGGCCGCGGTCTTCTTGACGGCGGCCTTCGCCTCCTTCAGCGAGTGCTGATGTTTGCGGCGGATATCGATGCTGGCCATGGTGCTTCATCCTCGTTCGTTCAGGGCCGATATGCGGAGCCGTATGCTACATTGTGTACAAACGAGCGGGACACAATTGAGCATGCGTATTTCCTTCCCGGGCAAGGAGCAGGACGACACCTTGGTCGGTCCTGGCGAGACCCGAATCGGCGCGGCAGCCGACAATAACATCGTTGTCGGTGGCAGTGGCGTCGCGCCGCATCATCTGCGCCTGAGGCTCGGCGAGCGCGGCATCGAACTGGTCGTGCTCGATGCGCAGGCGCGCACCCACGTGAACACGAGGCCGGTGCGCGAGAAGGCAATCCTGCGGCTCGGCGACATGATCAGTCTCGGCAGCGTGGCTATCGTGCTCAAGCCCGATCGCGACGCCGATATCCGCAACGAAATTCCGCCGCCGTCGGCGCCCGCCGCAGCGACCGGTTTGCCGCCGCGAGTGCTGCTGCGTGGCCTGTCGGGAGTGCGCTTCGGCAAGATCGTGCCGGTGCGCGGTCGCCTCGTCGTCGGCAAGGATGCGCAGGCCGACCTCGACCTCGACGAATCCGGCCTCGCCGCGCGGCATGCGGCAGTCGAGTTTGCGGACGAGACCATCGTGCTGCGCGATCTCGGCGCCGGCGGCACCACCTACGTCAACGGCGTCGGCGTACGCGACGCGATCCTGTGCGCAGGCGACCAGATCTGCTTCGGCCGCGACCGTTTTCTGGTCGAGGCGCCGGGCCTGCCGCAACGCGCCGTGTACGGAACGCCGCCGGCCTGGGTTGCGAGCACCGACCCGACGATCACGCAGACGATGCGGGCGATTCCGCTGCCCGACGAGGCTGCCGTTGCCAATTCGGCTACGGCGCAGGACGACAACGGTGGCAAGAACGACATCTGGTGGCTGATCGCCGCCGCCGCGGTGATCGCCGCAGGCCTCGCTCTGTTGTTCCTCGGGGTCATCTGACTTCGCGCGAAGCGCACGCCAGGCGATGACGCATCCCGAACTCGTCATCTGCGAATACTGCGATTCGGTCTGGCGCCGCAGCGAACTGGACGACGACGAGATCGCGCGTTGCGGACGCTGCCGCGCCGTACTCTATCGCGCCAGCCGGCTCGACCTCGATCAGTTGCTCGCGCTGACTCTTGCCGCGGCGATCGTGTTCGTCATCGCCAACGTGTCGCCGGTGATCCGCATCGCGGTGAGCGGCATGCACAACGAGGCTAACCTGCTGCAGTCGATCGCGGCGCTGTCGCGCGGTTCGGGGCTGATCGTCGGTCTCGTCGCGGCGGCGACGCTGTTCGTCGTGCCGCTGCTGCAGATCGTCCTGCTCGGTTGGGTGCTCGTGTTCGCGCGCGCGCGCCGGCGCGCGCCAGGCTTCGCCTTCGCGATGCGCTGGCTGCACCGGATCCGGCCGTGGAGCATGACCGAGGTGTTCCTGCTCGGCGTGCTCGTCGCGATCGTGAAGCTGTCCGGCATGCTCAGCGTGATCGCCGGGCCGGGCACATACGCGACGGTGATCCTGACCGGGCTGATCACGCTGATCGCCAAGCGCGATGTGCGCACGCTGTGGGACCGGCTGCCCGCCGACGAAGCCGTGGTGTTCGGCGAATGACCACCGCACCGCGCGCTCGCGAACTCGGCCTCACCGGTTGCCATACCTGTGGTCTGGTCTGCGCGATCGAGCACGCGCAATGCCCGCGCTGCGGTTCGCATCTGCATCCGCGCAAGCCCGATTCGCTCGCGCGCAGTTGGGCCTTCCTGATCGCCGCGCTGATCCTCTACATCCCGTCGAACGTGTTGCCGGTCATGTACACGAGCATGCTCGGCCGCGGCGAGGCGAGCACGATCCTGCACGGTGTGGTCGAGTTCTGGAAATCGGGCTCGTGGGACATTGCGCTGCTGATCTTCATTGCCAGCGTCGCCGTGCCGTCGACAAAATTCCTTGTGCTGGCCACGCTGCTCGTGAGCGCGCGGCGGCAAAGTTCGTGGGCGCGGCTGCAGCGCGCACGCTTGTACCGATTCATCGAACTGATAGGCTACTGGTCGATGCTCGACGTGGTCGTGGTCGCGCTGGTTTGCGCGCTGGTCCAGTTCCACCTGCTCGGTACGGCCGAGCCGCGTGCCGGCATCGTGTTCTTCGGCCTTGTCGTCGTGCTGACCATGTTCGCGGCGATGAGCTTCGATCCACGTCTGATCTGGGATGGCGATGAAGAGTAGTACGCAATGAGCGACGAGGACTCCACGCCGCCCGCCACACCGCCGCCGGTGAGCGTGACCCGGCGCCGACGCTGGAGCGCGGGCCTGATCTGGCTTGTGCCGGCGGTCGCCGCGCTGATCGGCATCGGCATGGTTATCCACAACTGGGCCTCCGAGGGGCCGGTGATCGAGATTTCGTTCATCACCGCCGAGGGGCTGGAAGCGGGCAAGACCCAGGTCAAATACAAGGAAGTCGTCATCGGCCTGGTCGATTCGATCCGACTCGCCGGCGACAATACGCACGTCGTCGTGCGCGTGAACCTGAGCAAGGACGCCGCCGGCTTCGCCACCGCCGACGCACGCTACTGGGTCGTGCGCCCGCGTTTCGGCACGAGCGGCGTGTCGGGCATCGGCACTCTGTTGTCGGGTGCGTACATCGGTGCCGACAACGGCGAGTCGCACGAGGTGAAGAAGCGTTTCGTCGGCCTCGAGCGTCCGCCCGCGGTGATCCACGGCTCACCGGGCAAACGCTTCAGCCTGGCAGCGAGCGACATCGGCTCGCTCGACGTCGGTTCGCCCGTGTACTATCGACGCATCCAGGTCGGTCGCCTCGCGTCCTACGAGCTCGACAAGGACGGCCGGCAGATGCACGTGGACATCTTCGTCGACGCGCCTTACGACCGCTTCGTCACCGTGTCCTCGCGCTTCTGGAACGCGAGCGGGGTCGACCTCAACCTCGATGCGAGCGGGCTCAAGCTCAACACGCAATCGCTGGCGACCGTGGTTGCCGGTGGCATCGCGTTCCAGACGCCGCCGGGTCCGCGCGATGCGACGTTGGCCGCCGAAGGCGCGCAGTTCACCCTGTTCGACGACATACAGACTGCGTTCGCGCCACCCGACGGCGAGCCGGACTATATGCAGATGCGCTTCGAGCAATCGCTGCGCGGATTGAGCGTCGGATCGCAAGTCGATTTCCGCGGCATCATCGTTGGCAAGGTGGTGTCGATCCAGCTCGACTACGACGTGGACAAGCAGGGCTTCCCGCTGATCGTCGGCGTAGTGATCTATCCGCAACGCTTCGGCCGCGCCGGCGAAAAGATTGCGCAGCTCGCGCCGATGGGCAACGACGAGAACATGCGCCTGGCGCACCTGATCGAGCCGATGGTGGCGCGTGGCCTGCGCGCGCAAGCGCGCACCGGCAATCTGTTGACCGGCCAGCTCTACATCGCGCTCGATTTCCTGCCGAACGCACCGAAGGTCGCATTCGATCCCGCGGCGCGGCCCGTGGAACTGCCGACCACGCCGGGCAGTTTCGATCGCCTGCAGGAGCAGATGACCGGCCTCGTCAACAAGATCGACAGGATTCCGCTCGAGGCGATCGGCAAGCGCCTCGACAGCACGATCGCCCAGCTCGACAAGATCCTGCGCCAGGTCAACGAGGCGACCCTGCCGCAATTCAACGCCACGCTCGCCGGCGCGCAGGGCACGTTCGGCAGCGCACAGAAGGCGATCGCGACCGACGCGCCGCTGCAGCAGAACCTCGCGCAGACGCTGGCCGAAATGCAGCGCGCCGCGCGCTCGCTGCGCGTACTGACCGACTATCTCGGCATCCACCCCGAATCGCTGCTGCGCGGCAAGCCGGCCGATCCCGCGCCGCGTGCCGCGCCCGAGCAGGACGTCAAAGGAAACAAGCCATGATGCCGAGTCTCGCAACGGGTCTGCGCACACTTGCGGCATGCGCAGCGCTGCTGCTCGGCGCCTGCACCAGCAGTGTGCCGACCCGCTATCACAGCCTGCTCGACGCTTCCGCCGAGGCGATCGCGGCGGCTTCGCCAGCGTCGTTCCTGATCGACGTGCAGCCGGTGGGCATCCCCGCGCAGGTCGACAGGCCGCAACTTGTCGTGCGCGACGGCGGCGACGTGTTGCCGCTGGAGCAGGAGCGCTGGATCGCACCGCTCGCCGACGAGGTGCGCGCCGCGTTGTCCGCCGATCTTTCGCGCGAGCTGGCGACGACCGATGTCGCCGGCCAGCCGCGGCCGCCCGATGCGCGCGTGCTCGGCATCAAGGTCGAACTGCGGCGTTTCGAATCCGTGCCCGGCGCCTACGCGGCGATCGATGCGGTCTGGAGCCTGAGCGTCAACGATGCGAAATCCTCGCCGCAGGTTTGCGCGAGCAGCGCGCGCGAACCCGCGGGGCAGGGCTACGACGAACTCGTGCGCGCACATCGGCTGACGCTGGCCGCGATCGCTAGTCGGATTGCGTCTGCGGCGCGGACCTACGCAGCGGCGGGGAAGGGCGTTTGTCCCGCGAATTGAGCTTCGACCACGGCACGCGCCACAGCATCAGCACGGCGAACACGGCGAAATAAAACAGCGGCTCGCGCTTGTCTGCTTTCACGAGCCAGAGAAAATGCAACAGGGCCAGCACGGCGATCGCGTAGACGAGCTTGTGCAATTGCCCCCAGCGCCGGCCGAGGCGACGCATTGCCTTCTGTGTCGAGGAGAACGCGAGCGGAAGCAGCAGCAGCCACGCCGCAAAGCCGACGGTGATGTACGGTTTCTTTGCTATCTGCTCGGTGATGTCGGCGAAATAGCTGCCGAGATCGATGAACACGAAGACGGCGATGTGCACGTTCACATAGAAGAACGCGAACAGGCCGAGCATGCGCCGGTAGCGCACCGCCTTGTTCCAGCCGGTGACGCGGCGCAGCGGCGTGATCGCGAGCGTTGCGAGCAGCAGGCGCAGGGCCCACAGACCTGTGCGGTGCTCGAGCTGTGCGACCGGGTCGGTGCCGAGATCGTTCTGGATCGTGTCCCACACCAACGCGGCGAGTGGCACCAGGCAGAGCAGAAATGCGAGCGGCTTGCTCGCGGCAATTCGGTCCTTGAAGATCGGCATGGTCAGAAGTGTTTGCGCAGATCCATGCCCGTGTACAGGCTCGCGACCTGATCGGCATAGCCGTTGAACGGTTTCGTTTCGATGCGGTTGCCGAACAGGTTGAAACCGTCGCCGGCGATGCGCCGTTCGGTGCGCTGGCTCCAGCGCGGGTGATCCACGGCCGGGTTGACGTTGGAGTAGAAGCCGTATTCACCGGGGCCGGCCAGATTCCAGGTCGTTCGCGGCATCGAATCGGTGAACTCGATCTTCACGATCGACTTGATGCCCTTGAAGCCGTACTTCCACGGCACGATCAGGCGCAGCGGCGCACCGTTCTGGTTCGGCAGTTCGCGGCCGTAGAGTCCGGTGGCGAGGAAGGCGAGCGGATGCATGGCTTCGTCGATGCGCAGGCCCTCGCGATATGGCCAGTCGAGCACGCCCGATCGCATGCCCGGCATTTCGGACGGACGGTTGACCGTGGTGAAGGCGACGTACTTGGCCTGTGCAGTCGGCTTGAAGCGCTTGAGCAGATCGGCGAGCGCAATGCCGTCCCAAGGAATCACCATCGACCAACCCTCGACGCAGCGGTGACGATAGACGCGCTCCTCCAGAGGATGCGGCTTGATAATGTCTTCGAGGGTGAACTTGCCCGTCACCTCGGCGTGGCCGGCGATTTCCACGCTCCACGGCGTTGGCTTGAAACGGCCCGAGGTGCGCGCCGGATCGCTCTTGTCGGTGCCGAATTCGTAGTAGTTGTTGTAGTGCGTCGCATCCTTGAAGCTGGTTTGCGGATCGGGCAGGGTGTATTCGCCTTTCTTCGCGATGGCCAGAGGCTTGTCGGCAGCGCTGGAATCCTCGGCGGTCGCCGCGCTCGGTGCGCTTTCCGAGCCGCAACCGGCGACGAGTCCGACCGCGCCGAGGCCGAGCGTCTTGAGTACGTTGCGGCGCTGGCGATAAATCGATTCCGGCGTGATCTCGCTGGCGCGGATGTCGGGGCGTTGACGGATAAGCATGGCGATTCCTGATTCGATGAGCCGGGCAGGCAGCATTGCTCCGGGTACGATTATTCGACCGATCGGCGCGAATTTCCTTACAGAATCGGCAATCGCGCAGGTCCGGCAACGCGAACGCCTGCGCTCGGCTAGAATGCCGCGTCTTCGCTGCCGCCTGAATCCATGCCCGCTGCGCAAACCGAGAAAATCATCCCGGTGCTTACGATCGACGGTCCTTCGGGCTCCGGCAAGGGCACGATCAGCTCACGCGTCGCCGATGCGCTTGGCTGGCATCTGCTTGATTCGGGCGCGCTGTACCGCGCGGTTGGTTTCGCGGCGAGCATGGCCGGACTGGACCTGTCCGATGCCGAGGCGGTGACGCGCTGCGCGGAGACGACGAAGATTTCCTTCCGCGATCCCAAGGACGGCGGCGAGACGCGCGTCATCGTCAACGGCGTCGATGCGACGGCCGAAATCCGCACGGAAACCTGCGGCGCGGCGGCTTCGGCGATCGCGGCGATTCCCTCGGTGCGCACGGCCCTGTTCGACAAGCAGCGTTCGTTCCGCAAGGCGCCGGGCCTGGTCGCGGACGGGCGTGACATGGGCACGGTGATCTTCGCCGACGCCGGGCACAAGGTGTTTCTGACCGCGAGTGCCGAGGAACGCGCGAAAAGGCGCTATAAACAGTTGAAAGAAAAGGGTTTGGGCGTTACACTTACAACCCTTTTGCGCGAAATCGAGGCTCGCGACGTACGCGACGCCGAGCGCGCAGTGGCGCCGCTCAAGCCGGCGACGGATGCAATCCTGATCGATTCGACCGGAATGTCGATCGACGCGGTGGTCGCAAAAGTCCTGGCGCTCGTGCGGCCTTGATCGAATTGTCTGCGCTGTCTTTTCGGCAGCGTTTGGAAGACCAGAAAACAATATGGAAGCGGCCCGACGGGCCGCGTCCGCTTTGGGCCCTCGTCGTTGTCGGCGAGGAATTGCAAACGGTACGAAGGTCGCGAGATCAACGTGCCACAACCGGTGGATCGCGCTGAATAGCCAACCCCAGGCGATCCGTACATCAACTAGAGAATCAACATGACCGAAAGTTTTGCCGAACTGTTTGAACAGAGCCAACAATCGCTGGCCAAATTGAAGCCCGGAACCATCGTCTCCGGCATCGTGGTGGAAATCCGCAACGACGTCGTCGTCGTCAACGCGGGCCTGAAGTCCGAAGGCATCGTGCCGATCGAACAATTCCGCAACGAGCAGGGCGAGTTGGAAGTGCAGGTCGGTGACGAGGTGAAGGTAGCCCTCGACGCGATCGAAGACGGCTTCGGCGAAACCCGCCTGTCGCGCGAAAAAGCCAAGCGTTCCATGGTGTGGGACGAACTCGAGGCCGCGCAGCAGGCCAATGCCACCGTGACCGGCCGCGTGTCGGGCAAGGTCAAGGGCGGCTTCACCGTGGACATCAAGGACGTGCGCGCGTTCCTGCCGGGATCGCTCGTCGACGTGCGTCCGGTGCGCGATCCGGTCTTCATCGAAGGCAAGGATCTCGAATTCAAGATCATCAAGCTCGACCGCAAGCGCAACAACGTGGTCGTGTCGCGTCGCGCGGTCGTCGAGAGCGAGCATTCCGAGGAGCGCGAGCAGATGCTCGAGCGCCTGCAGGAGAACGCGGTCGTCAAGGGCGTCGTCAAGAACCTCACCGACTACGG
>NZ_DASVOK010000323.1:0-8821 GCF_036383415.1 Rudaea sp.
GCTGCGCCCGCCGGTCGCCAGCGGCGAGCGCGCGGCGTCGAGATTGTCGAGCGGCGAGGCGACGAGCACGTCGTCCGCGGCAAGTGCGTGCGTCAGGCGCGCGAACCAGTGCGGCGGCAACGAGGTGTTCGCGTACAGCAGGATCAGGTCGTCGCCCGGCCACGCACGCGCGGCGGCGCGCAGCGCTGCGTTGGCATCGTTGGAAGCGTCGTCGAGCGTGACATCGGCGCCGGCCGCCTCCGCGCGCACGCGCGCAAGCCAGTCTGCGTCCGCGGCCTGCGTACCGAACACGCACAGGCGCAGTCGGTTCGTGGAAGTCGATTGGGTCAAAGCAAAGTCCGTTGCGTATTCGAAGTGGCAGGCGCGGTCGTGCGGCGATCCAATGAACAGAAAACAGGATGCATCTGCGGAATCCGTGGCCAATTGTGGCAAAACGCCGAAATTATCGCGGATGCGGCGCGCAAAGTCATTGCGCAGGCTCGGCGTTCAGGCGGATCGGGTAGACTTTTGCCTACTTTCACCGAGCCTGAAGCGCGCATTGTCTTTTCTCTCCGGCCTGTTCCAAACCCTGGGCATCGTTTGGCGCTTCCTGCGCGTGCCGTTCTGGCTGGCCCTCGGCTTCGCGCTCGGCTTCCTGCCGCTGTACGTGCGCAACCTTGATGCGCAGCTGCGCAGCCGCTTCGACGATTTCTCCTGGGACGTGCCGAGCCGCGTCTACGCGCGTCCGCTCGAATTGCGCGCCGGTTTGCCGATGTCGGCCGATGCGCTGCTGCTCGAACTCGATGCAGCACGTTACGAGGCCGATGCGGCGGGGACGGGTCCGAATGCCTTCGCCGGGGCGGCGAAGGCGCCCGGCACGTACGCACGCAACGGCGCGAAGTTCGTCATCGCGCGTCGCGCCTTCGTCGACGCGCAGGGCGCGCAGAAGCAGCGCCGCGTCGCGGTCACGCTGTCGGCGAACGCGGTCGCCAGCGTCAGCGATGCGGATTCGGGCGCGTCACTCGACTATGCGCGCCTCGATCCCGCGCGCATCGCCACGCTCTACGGCGCCGAGCAGGAAGAGCGGCGCGTGGTCAAGCTCGAACAGCTGCCGCCGCTGCTCGTCGCCGGCCTGCAGGCGATCGAGGATCGCGAGTTCAAGCATCATCACGGCATCAACACGTTCGCGATCGCGCGCGCGATGCTCGCCAACCTGTTCGCCGGCCACGCCGTGCAGGGCGGCAGCACCTTGACCCAGCAGTTGGTCAAGAACCTGTTTCTTGACAACGGCCGCAACTTCTCGCGCAAGTTCAACGAGGCGATCATCGCGCTGCTGATCGAAGCGCGTTACGACAAGCACCGCATCCTCGAAACCTATTGCAACGAGGTCTTCCTCGGCCAGCAGGGCGGACAGGCCGTACATGGCTTCGCCGCCGCGGCGGAGTTCTACTTCGGCCGCGACGCGAAAGACCTCAAGCCGGCCGAGATTGCGCTGCTCGTCGGCATGGTCAAGGGGCCGAGCCTGTACGATCCGCGGCGCAATCCGGAGCAGGCGCTGACCCGGCGCAACGTCGTGCTCAATTCGCTGTTCGAGACCGGCCTGATCGATGCCGACACGCTCAAGTCCGCACGCGCGACGCCGCTCGGCGTGGCCGATACGCCGGGCTTGCCGCGCAATCGCTATCCGGCCTTCCTCGATCTCGTGCGCGCGCAACTGACGCGCGACTATCCCGACGCGCAGCTGCAGCGCGCCGGCCTCGTCGTCTACACCACGCTCGCGCCGTCGACGCAGGCGCTGGCCGAGCAGGCGTTGACCAAGACGCTCGATGGCCTCGGCAAGAAGCAGGCCGAGACGCAGGGCGCGATGATCGTCACCGGTGCGCGCGACGGCGAAGTGCAGGCGCTGATCGGCGCGCGCGATCCGGCTGATCCCGGCTTCAACCGCGCGCTCGATGCGCGCCGGCCGATCGGCTCGCTGGTCAAGCCGTTCGTCAATCTCGTCGCGCTCGCGCAGCCGGACAAGTATTCGCTGGCGACGCTGCTCGACGATTCGCCGGTGGACATGGCGATGCCGAACGGCTCGCGCTGGACGCCGCAGAACGACGACCACGAAAGCCACGGCAATGTGCCGATGATCGACGTGCTTGCGCATTCCTACAACCTCGCGACTGTGCATCTCGGCATGGCGCTCGGCCTGCCGAAGATCCGCGGGCTGCTCGAATCGTTCGGCCTCGACGCCGAAATCAATCCGAACCCTTCGTTGCTGCTCGGCGCCGTCGACCTGTCGCCGTTCCAGGTCGCGCAGCTCTACCAGTATTTCGCCGCCGACGGTCACGCGCTGCCGCTGCGCGCGCTGCGCGGCGTGGTCGATGCGCAGGGCAAGGCGCTCGCACGCTACGGCGTCAAGCCAGGCGCGGGCAACTACATCCAGCCGGCGCGCCTGGTCACGTTCGCGATGCAGGATGTGGCCGAACACGGTACCGCACATGCGATTTCCGACCAGGGCCTTGGCAATCTGCATGCTGCGGGCAAGACCGGGACCAGCGACTCGCAGCGCGACGCCTGGTTCGCCGGCTTCACCGGCTCGCATCTCGCTGTCGTCTGGGTCGGCCGCGACGACAACAAGGTCACCGGCCTGTGGAGCTGGAGCGGCGGCGTCGCCGCGTGGGTCGCGCTGTTCAAGAAGCTGCCGAGCGCGCCGCTGGACGTGCCGATGGACGGCATCGAAATGGTCACGGTCAATCCGCAGTCCGGCCAGCGCACCGACGCGCAATGCACCGGCGCGCGCCAGCTGCCGTTCATGGCCGGCTTCGCGCCGACCGAGACCGATCATTGCATGATGCAGGAAATACGATCGATTTTCAGCGGAAACCCGTAAACTATCGGGCAGCCGCCGGATCGAATTCCGCTTCAGGGTATACAAATGAAATTTTTCCAAATTGCGATTGCCGCCGCCATTTGCAGTGCGCTGCTTGCCGCCTGCTCCCAGCCCGCACCGCCAGCCAAGGCTGCGGCCAAGCCCGACCGCGATCCTGTCGCTGCGGTCACCGCAATCCGTGCCGCCGGCGCCAAGCTCGAATCCGCGGTCGAGGTGAAGCCGCTGCGCGATCCCGCGGTCGACGGACTGCTCAAACAGGCGCGCGACCTCGAGGCGCAGGCGCAGCCGGCACAGGCGCTCGAGTCGGTGCGCAAGGCCGAAAAAATCGGCGGCGCGACGCCGGAAGTCCTGCAGTTCGAGGCGGAATTGCTGATCCAGCTGCGTGAATGGCGCCAGGCCGGAGAGGTCGCGCAAAAGGCGTTCGACGCCGGTCCCAAGGTCGGCGCGATCTGCGCGCGCAATCAGCAGACCCTGATCGAGACGCGCAGTGCGCTCGGTGACGCTGCCGGCGCCGAACAGGCACGGGCGCAGGTTACGGCGTGCAAGCAAGCGGCGCCGGCGCGTTATTAACACGTCGGCGCTGCGCTTGGCTTCCGCCCGTCATTCCAGCACTAGCTGGAATCCAGCTTTTGCCTTCGATTGTTTTTGGAGCAAAAGCTTCCACTCGCCTTTCAGGCGAGCGGGTAACTTTTCTTTGCTCGTGCGAAGAAAAGTCACCAAAAGAAACACGCCCCAGAGCATTGCGCCCGGCGCGCATCCTGCGCGCCGGGTTCGCGTCAGCGGCCGGGTTCCGTTGACAGCACATCCGTGTGCTGGCAACGGAATGCGCGCGATCCATCGCGCGCACCCCTGCGGGGCCTCTTCGTCCGCTGCCGCCGCAATGCAATGGGGACCCGGAGAAGCTAAGGCAGCGCGCTCCTGCGCGCAGAAGCCGAGGCAAGAGCAAAAAAGTAACCCGCTCGCCGAAGGCGAGTGGAAGCTCTTGTTTCTAAATCGAGGGCACGAACACAAATTTGCTCGATTCTTGAATGATGGGCAAGAGCGGAGCGCGACGGCATGATGGTCAATAGCCAATCCGCGCGCGAACTGCTCGGCCCCGATGGCCCATTCGCGCATGAAGTGCCGAACTTCGCGCCGCGCGAGTCGCAGCAGGTCATGGCCGAAGCGGTCGAGGAGGCGATCGCCGAGCGCGAGACGCTGATTGCGGAGGCCGGCACCGGCACGGGCAAGACCTTCGCCTATCTCGTGCCCGCGTTGCGCTCGGGCAAGCGGGTCATCGTGTCCACCGGAACAAAGACGCTGCAGGACCAGTTGTTCCATCGCGACCTGCCGCGTGTGCGCGCGACGATCGGGGCGCGGTTGAAGACCAGTTTGCTCAAGGGGCGGGCAAATTACCTTTGCCTGTACCGTACCGACCAGGTCGCGCGCGACGGGCGGCTGACTTCGCGCGAACAGGTCGCGCATCTGCAGGCGATCCGTGCCTGGGCCAAGCGCACGGGCTCGGGCGACCGTGGCGAGTTTGCCGAGGTGCCCGAGGATTCGCCGCTGTGGCCGCGCGTGACCTCGACCGCGGAGAACTGCCTCGGCGCCGAGTGTCCGATGTTCGGCGACTGCTTCGTGGTCAAGGCGCGGCGTGCGGCGCAGGAGGCCGACCTCGTCGTCGTCAACCATCATCTTTTGTTCGCCGATCTCGCGATCAAGCAGGAAGGTTTCGGCGAGATTCTTCCGGGCGCGCAGGCTTTCATCCTCGACGAAGCGCACCAGATTCCCGAACTGGCCGGCGTGTTCTTTTCCACGAGCATCACCTCGCGCCAGATCACCGAACTCGCCCAGGACGCGCTGGCCGAATGCGCTTCGGTCGCCGGCGCACTTGCCACCTTGAAGGAACCGATCGAGGCGATCGCGCCCGCGCTGCGCCGCACGCGTCTCGCGCTCGACAAGCTACCGGTGAAAGGCGCGTTCGCGCTGATCGAGAACGACAGCATCGCGCAGAGCGAGCTGCATGATCTCGAAGACGTGCTGAGGAAACTCGCCGAAGTGCTGGCGCCGCATGCGGAACGTTCACGCGGGATGGATTCGTTGCAGCAGCGCGCCGAAGGTATCTGCCAGCGTCTGCATGCGGTGCTCGACGGCGCCGCACACGACGCGGTGCACTGGTACGAGCTGTTCCAGCAAGGCTTCTCGTTCCACGCGACGCCGCTCGACCTGGCGCCGCCGATGCGCACGCTGCGCGAAGCCTCGCACGCGAGCTGGATCTTCACTTCGGCGACACTGTCGGTCGCTGGCGATTTCCAGCATTTTTCGCGTCAGCTCGGCCTCGATGACCCGGTGCGCCTGAGCCTCGACAGCCCGTTCGACTATGCGCGCCAGGCCCTAGCCTACGTACCGAAAGGGCTGCCCGATCCGAATGCATCCGACTACACCGATCGCGTGATCGCCGCCGCACGACCCGTGCTCGATGCGGCGCGCGGACGCACGTTCCTGCTGTTCACCTCGCATCGCGCGCTGCGCCGCGCGGCGGAACTGCTCGCCAATTCCACGTTTCCGCTTTTCATCCAGGGCACGGCGCCGCGCCACCAGCTGCTCACCGAGTTCCGCGAGTCGGGCAACGGCGTGTTGCTCGGCGCGGCGAGTTTCTGGGAGGGCGTCGATGTCGCCGGCGAAGCGCTGAGCTGCGTGATCATCGACAAGCTGCCGTTCGCCGCACCGGATGATCCGGTCCTAGTCGCACGCCTCAATGCGTTGCGCGAGAACGGCGCCAATCCTTTCTTCGACTGGCAGGTGCCGGCCGCGGTGATTGCGCTCAAGCAAGGGGCGGGGCGGTTGATCCGCGATGTCGCCGACCGCGGCGTGCTCATGCTCTGCGATCCGCGCCTGACGACCAAGGCCTACGGCAAGCTGTTCCTGCGCAGCCTTCCGCCGATGCCGCTGACGCGCGAGCTGGGCGACGTGCAGCGGTTTTTCGACGTCGCGACGGTTCCCGCGTGAGCTCCGCGACGTTTCCACGCATCGAATTGAACGGCGAGCCGGCAAGTGTGGATGACCTGCGCCACCTCGTGCAGACCAACTACGGTCACTTCACCGCGTTTCGCGTGAAAAGCGGAATGGCACGCGGCCTCGACTTGCATCTCGATCGCCTACAGCACGCGACGCGCGAGCTATTCGGCAGCGAACTCGATCGCGAACGCGTACGCGCATACCTGTGCCACGCGGTCGCCGGCGAGGCGCGCGAATTGTCGGTGCGCATCAACGTCTTCGCGCGCGCGCTCGACCGCGAGCGCCTCGATCAGCCGGTCGCAGCCGATGTGCTCGTGATCGTCGCGCCCGCATCGAGTCAGGTGCTCTCGCCACTGCGGGTGAAGTCGTTCCTCTATGCACGGGATCTGCCAACGATCAAGCACGTCGGCACGTTCGCACTGTTCCAGCATCGCCGCCTCGCCCGCCAGGCGGGTTACGACGATGCATTGTTCGTCGACGCGGACGGCCGCATCAGCGAAGGCTCGATTTGGAGCATCGGTTTCGTCGACCGCGACGGCGGCATCGTCTGGCCCGACGCGCCCCAGCTTGACGGCGTTTCCATGCAATTGCTCAAGGCGGGTCTCGCGCGTGCACGCATGCGCAGCGTCACACGCGCGATCCAACTTGCGGAAATCGGCGAATTCCGCGCCGCGTTCTTCACCAATGCCGGCGTGCCGGTGCGACAGATCGCCTCGATCGACGATCACTCCTTCACAATCGACGGCGCGGTGATGGAAGAACTGCAGCGCGGTTACCTCAGCAATACATTGCAGCCCATTTAGCGGGTCGATTCATTGCACGCTCGCAAGATTCCCGCACATGCGATCAATGCATCACACGTGCCTCGCGCAGCATCCAGGCGAGTTCGCGATTGTCACCGGATTCGCCACGTTCGGCCGGCACGAAATGCGCTGCCGCATCGATGCGCAGCGCGACCCGGGTTCCGGCGGCGCGCTTGAGCTTCAAGACCAGCGTCGAGTGCGAACCGCGTGCGATATGATGTTCCCAGCGCCGGCCATCGACGTCGATCGTCAGCACCTGATCGCGGGCCAGCTGGGCGGGCGCAGTCAATTCGATTTCGAGAGCAGTGAGCATCCGTTGCGGCACGAGCGACAGCTGCAACTGCGATGAAACCCAGCCGTCGTCCCACATGCCTTGCGGTGATGCGTCCTGCGTCACATAGCCCTGCATCGGCAGGCGCCAAGCCACGCGCGCCTCGTCCAGGGCGCGCTTGAGTATGTCGATCTGACCGCTGTCGTGCTTTTCACGCTCGTACAGATACTTCAGTTGCCCACGCAGATGGATGAAGCGCGCGCGCAGCAGATTGATGTCAGCATCGTCGAGCACACGTCCCGCATTCCAATCCCGCGGCATGCCGTCGGGAACGTAGACGGTAGCATGCGCCGGCGCGGTTTCCGCCGGCGGGCGTTCCTTCGTGTACAGGTATATTGCGAACGACTTGCGTGAGATTGTTTTTCTATCTGCGGGCAGGCGGATCTCCTCGAAGCCATGCCATGACACCTCATTCGTCTCGAAGATCACCGCGCGATTGAACAGCGGAAGAACCGACAACTTGTGGTTTGCCGCGGCGTTCCACGGATCCGAATGCAACTCAAGCGCGCCGCCCCAGGTTTGCTCCCATTCGTGGTTGAGGTAGACGATCAGGTTAAGCCGCCGATGCGTGTTCGTGCGCGGGTGGTAGTTGAAGTCGACATGTGTGGCGAGATTCTGGCCGTCGCGGTTTTCGTGCGTGCCGCCGCCGATGTAGTCCGCGTCGTAGAGCAGGTCGGGAATGCCGGTGACCTTCGACACGTAGCCGAGAAATTCCGACGTCTGCAAAAAAGCATCGAGTTCGCGGTAGGTCGGCGACAGCTCGCGCACGCCCATGCGCACGGCCTTGCCACCGACCTCGCCCATCTCGTTGAGTGCGAAGCGGTCCTCGAAGCGCGGGAATTCGTCGAGAATGCTTTGGCAGAACGCCGGGTCGAAAAAGTCGTCCACCACGACGTGGCGGAAAGGCTGCGCATCGCGGAAGCGGAGCGCCAGTTCATCGCGCGTCTGCAACGCGCTCGCTGACATCAACGACATCGGAAATACCCCCTGTGAATTCGGTCGGTCAGATTGCGGTCAGCGTCCGACCGCAAATTGCCCGGACCGGTTCATTCTATTGCTTGTTGCGCGGGTTGTGATGACGTTCGGGATTCTATGGAGACGGACCATGGCGTTGAATTTTCCGCAATCGATCACGTTCAAGGTGCTCGGCATCGGGTTTCTCGCGCTGCTGATGCTGATTCCGCTCGCCCAGGTGCAGAGCCTGATCGGCGAACGCAGCGGACTGCGCGCGCAGGCGCTGGCCGACATCGCGCAGCGCTGGGGTGCGGCGCAAAACGTCGGCGGCCCGGTGCTCGCGATCCCCAAGCGTGTGCGCGTGCAGACGTCGAACGGCTGGATCACGCAGGACAGCACCGAGATCCTGCTCGCCGACCGGCTCGACATCGACGGCACGATGGCAACGGAGGTACGCAGCTACGGCATCTACTCGACGCCGGTGTACACGGGCGAATTGAAAATATCCGGGCAGTTCCTCGCCCGCGATCTGCACGCGCTCGAAGGACGCAGGAGCGCGCCCGACGAGACCCGTGAAACCACATATCTGTTCGATCGCGCTGAGCTGCGCCTGCCGCTGGCCGACGTGCGCGGCATCCGCCGCATCTCGGCGCTGAAGATCGATGACGGCGAGTACGCGTTCGGCCCCGCCAACGGCAGCGGCGCGCTGCGTGCGATCGCGCTGCCGATCGATCTGTCCGGTTGGCTGAAAGCGACCAAGGACGACGAAGCACATCGCTTCGAGTTGAGCCTGATCCTCGCTGGCACCGGCAGCCTGCAGTTCCTGCCGCTCGCGCGCCGCACCGAAGCGCGCCTCGCCGCGCCGTGGCCGAATCCCGG
>NZ_DASVOK010000324.1:0-1588 GCF_036383415.1 Rudaea sp.
TCGGACGGCTCGCCGTCGGTCAGGACCAGCAGCACCTTGCGGAACGCACGTCGTCCCGCGAGGTAGCCTCCGGCGTGGCGCAACGCCGCACCGAGCCGGGTGGAATGGCTGCTGCCAAGGCCCGCGAGACGCGAACGCACGTCGGCGTCCATCGGCTCCTCGAAGCCCTTAATGCGGAGATAGCGCACGCGCTCGCGACCGTCGGAGCTGAAGCCGTGCACCGCGATCGCGTCATTGGCGGCCTCGACCGCCGTCGCCGTGATCGCGGCGGCCTTGCGCTCGACGTCGAGAACCGTCCGGCCCCGACGATCGCGGTCCGCGGTCGATTGCGACAGGTCGAGCAGCAGCAGAACGGCAAGATCACGCGGTCCCGGCGCATCGCGCTGGTAGACCCTCGGCTCGCTGATACTGCCGGCGCGGCGCTCGATCGTCAGCGCGATCGCCGCGTCGATGTCGAGCGCGTCGCCGTCGCGCTGGCCCCTGTGTCTGATGCGACGGCCGATCGAGGCGTCGCGGGTCAACTCGGTGATCCAGCGCATCGCCTCGGCATCCGTCGAGGGGTCGAACGGCTGCGCGGAAACCGCTGCATCGGCCTCCAGGATCGTGGTCCAGTCCGCCCGCTCGGTGCGCGCGGCGTAGTCCCCTTCCGGGTAGGTCGCGACCGGAAATCCATCCAGCAGCGTGACCGCTGCGGCCTTCGCGCGCAGCGTCTCGTCGGGCTTCGCGTCGTCGTCGGTGGACTGCCCATCGGCGTCGTCGCGCCGCTCCATTCGTACCGAGTCGACCGCAAGTTCGATCGTCTCGGTCGGGCTGTCCGGCTGATCGCCAAAATCCCACAGTGCCAGATTGTCATCGCGATAGGCCGGTTCGACGACGTAGCTCTTGGCGTTGAACTGCAGCCGCATCTGCCCGATGTCATTGCCGAGCAGTCCGCCGATCTCGCGGCTGATGGCCGGATCGATCCAACGGTCGGCGGCACCGGCAAACAGCGTCCGCCCTTTTGTTACCCATGCATCCGGATCCTGATAGTCCGGATCGATCAGCACCCGCGCCAGCCGCGTCATCAGTCCGGCGGCAGTCGCCTGGCCTGATGGCGTCGCACTGTGAAACGGCAACCACAGCCGGCGCAGCCCAGGCATCTCGCGCAGTGCCAACGCCTCGACCCTGGCATCCTCGATCAGCGAGACCAGCGCGATCTGCAGCGCCTTCAGCCGGCCCACGGGAAAGCGGACCGTGGAATGCACCAGATGCGCGCCGGCATGCGCGACCGCTGCGAGATAGATGGTGTCGGCCTCTTCGCCCGCGAACCCAGGGAAGGTCTCCGGGAGCCCGATCAGGCCCGCGGCGAGCGAGGCACGCCGCGGCACCGGCGTCGGTGCAACGGCAAGCTTGCGGAAACGCGGCTTCCTGTTCCACAGGGCGAGCGTGGTTGCGGCGAGACGCTTTTCCAGCCGCGCGAAATCGTCGCCGGTTCGGCCGACCGCGAACAGCCGCAGCGAGAGCGGATCGTCGAGCGCGAAATAGGCGCGCCGGCGCGATGCGCGGCCGCCGCTTGCGCGCAAGCCGGCCGAAACCCAGGCGGAAAAAT
>NZ_DASVOK010000325.1:0-11046 GCF_036383415.1 Rudaea sp.
CATGGGCAATGGCCACGAGGTGACGATCGAGGAGGTCGAGGCTGCGCTCGGCAAGGGCATTGTGCCTGCTGCCGCGCGGCCCGTCGCGGCCGACTCGCCCGCCGCGGCGATCGACTTCAACCTGCCGCTGCGCGAGGCACGCGAGCAGTTCGAGCGCGCCTACCTGCTGCGCCAGTTGCAGGACGCGGGCGGCAGCGTCGGCAAGCTTGCGAAGATGGTCGGCATGGAGCGCACGCATCTGTATCGCAAGCTGCGCGATCTCGGCGTCGATGTGAAGTCGTCCGGCAAGGAAGAGTGATTTGCGCGCGGCGCCACTGCGGCGCCTGTGCTTTAAGACAATTGCAATCCTTCGCGGGTTACCTTACTTCCTGAGCTGTGCGCGTTGATCGCGTCGAGAATCCTTTCCCCTCACCCAAGGAACCGTCATGAGCGTAAAAGGCAAAGTCGCCCTGATTACGGGCGCCGCGAGCGGCATCGGCAAGCGCATCGCCGAGGTGTATGCCGACAACGGCTGTCATATCGCGATCGCCGACATCAACCAGGCCGCCGCAGATGCCGCCGCCGCGGAGATTCGCACACGCGGCGTCAACGCGACCACGGTGATCATGGACGTCACCGACGAAGCCGCAGTCGACGCCGGCATCGACAAGTGTGTCAAGGACCTCGGCAGCATCGACATCCTCGTCTCCAACGCCGGCATCCAGATCGTCAACCCGATCGAGAACTTTTCCTACGCCGACTGGAAGAAACTGATGGCGATCCATGTCGACGGCGCATTCCTGACCACGCGTGCGGCGCTCAAGTACATGTACGCCGGCAAGGGCGGTGCGATCATCTACATGGGCTCGGTGCACTCGAAGGAAGCGTCCAAACTCAAGGCGCCGTACGTCACCGCCAAGCACGGGTTGATCGGCCTGGCCAAGGTCGTGGCGAAAGAAGGCGCGGCGCACAACGTGCGTGCCAACGTGATCTGCCCGGGCTTCGTGCGCACGCCGCTGGTCGAGAAGCAGATTCCCGAGCAGGCCAAGGAACTCGGCATCTCCGAGGACGACGTGGTCAAGAAGGTGATGCTGAAAGACACGGTCGATGGCGAGTTCACGACGGTCGACGACGTCGCCAACGTCGCCCTGTTCCTCGGCGGCTTCGACACCAACGCGCTGACCGGCCAGTCGCTCGTCGTCAGCCACGGCTGGTTCATGCAATGACCACGCGCAAGCGCGCGGCGAAGCCCACCGTCGCGCGCGAGAAAGCGCCGACCGCGCGCAGGGCGGCAAAAGTTGCACCGCATGCGAAGGCACCATCGCCGCTCGAATCGGCGCGCAGCTACGCGACGATCGCGCTGATGCTGCAGGGTGGCGGCGCGCTCGGCTCGTACCAATGCGGTGTCTACGAGGGTTTGCACAAGGCCGGCATTCTGCCGAACTGGTTCGCCGGCATCTCGATCGGTGCGATCAACGCGGCGTTGCTCGCCGGCAACGCGCCGGAGCAGCGGCTCGATCGGCTGCGCGCCTTCTGGGAGCGCATTTCGATCCCGGCGGTGCCGTTCGGCCACCAATGGTTCGAGTGGCAGGAAGCGCTGCGCCAGAAACTGCCGCTGGACAATTCCACGCTCGCGCTCGCCAACATGCAGGGCGCATTTGCCGCGCTGCTGTTCGGCCAGGCCGGCTTCTTCGCGCCGCGTTTTCCGCCGCCGTACGTCGGCGTCGGCCACGTCGAATCGTCGACGAGTTTCTACGACACCGCACCGCTCAAGTCGACGCTCGAGGAGTTCGTCGACTTCGATCGCATCAACGCGGGCGATGTGCGTTTCTCGGTCGGCGCAGTCAACGTGCGCAGCGGCAATTTCATCTACTTCGACAACTTCGACAAGCCCGATGCGCCGAAAACGAGGATCCGTGCCGAGCACGTGATGGCCTCGGGCGCGCTGCCGCCCGCGTTCGCTGCGGTCGAGATCGATGGCGAGCACTACTGGGACGGCGGCCTCGTCTCGAACACGCCGCTCGACCATGTACTCAGCCAGACGCCGCGGCGCGACAGCCTCGTCTTCCAGGTCGATCTCTGGCGCGCGCAGGGCATGCTGCCGCGGAACATCATGGAAGTCGCCGAGCGGCAGAAGGACATCCAGTTCTCGAGCCGCACGCGCTACGGCACCGACGTCGTCAAGCGCCGCCAGGATCTGCGCACCACGCTGTACGCGCTGCTCAAGGAAATCCCGCCCGGCCACGTCACCGAGGAAATGCGCGCCGAACTCGCGCCATGGCTGTCCGACCGCGTCTACAACATCATCCAGCTGATCTACAAGACCAAGCCGTTCGAGGAGCAGTACAAGGACTACGCATTCGCGCCGAGCACGATGGCCGAGCACTGGCGCGCCGGTCTTGCCGACATGCGCAACACGCTCGCGCATCCGCAGTTCTTCGAGCCGCCGTCGCGGCGCGTCGGCGTGATCACCCACGACGTCCATCGGCACGGGCGCGGCGGCCCCAACGCGAAATAGGTCGAGCCGTGCAGAGCGACGCGATTGATCGGCTGCGTACCCTGTGCGGTGGACCGCGCGATGGTGCGCTGCTGCGCATGTCGCTCGCGAACGCATTGCTTGTACAGAACGATGCGGAGGGAGCGATCACCGAATTGCGCGAGGCACTGCGCTTCGATCCGGGCTATTCCGCGGCGTGGAAACTGCTCGGCAAGACATTGGCCGCAGCTGGCGACAGCGCCGCAGCGATCAATGCCTATCAGTCAGGCATCGCCGCGACCGTCGAGCGCGGCGACAAGCAGGCGGAAAAGGAAATGAGGGTATTTCTGCGCCGGCTTGCAAAGGTTTGATCGCCCGCGCTGCCAAAAAAAAACACGTCAAGGAATCAGCGCGATATCCCGATGCGCCATATCGAGCAACAGCCGGTGCTGGCGCAGCAGATCCCAGCCGATGTGCAGATACGGCTCGTGTTCCTTGCGGATAACGCGCATGCCACCTTCGCCCAGGCTCGCGCGCACCTTTTCCACAGCCACGCTGCCGATGCGGACTTGCTGGAATTCCACGATCTGCAGCGTCATTTCCCGATTGGACAACGCGCTGTGAACGGTTTGATTGACGATGCGCGGGTCGCCCGCACCGATGCCGAGCGCATCGAGCAGATTCCGATTCGGCGTGGCTAATCCCCAGCCGGTGTCGATGGCCGACTTGACGCGAACGCCGTCGACCATTGCGTCGACCTCGATGAGCGCGTTGTCGCGAATGCCGGCGGCGATGCGCGCGCCGGCGGGCAATGTGCCGCCGAATACTTCGTCGAGCCGCGTGCCGCGGGGATACAGGCGCAGCAGGCCTTTGCTTCCGTCCAGATCAACCGTGTAGCGGCCGAGGAATTCCCTGCCGAGCACGCAAGGCATCGGATCGCCCTTGTCGAACCAGCTTTGGTCGCGCAGCAGGAAACGGACGCCCGTCTGCGTGCTGCCGCCGATCGTGACGCGATCGATTTCGACCTCGGGCATTTTCACCGGCCGGTCCGCCGTCGCTACAACCGCCGGGCCGATGTACCTGGCTCCGGCGGCGTATTTGGTGGGAAGCACGCCAGCCGCGCTGGATCCCATATCGACGATGCATTGCACGCCGTGATGCTTGCCGATATCGACTTCGATCCACGGCTGGTTCGAGATTTTCAGCAATTCCGCTTGCGCGAGCGGTTGCGCGCAGTGACCGGCTGGCAAGAACGTGAGCAACAGCGGCAGACAGGACAACACCGCGCGAGCGCGCGGCAAGCGCGCGGGGAGGTTGGAATCAGCGAGCGGCAATGGGATCAAGCACGAGTCCGAGATAGCGCGTGCCCTGGATCGGATTGGGCCTATACGCAGTGATGTCGGTGAAGCCAAAGGTCTCGTACAGGCGTTGCGCCGCGATCATCGTCGGCAACGTGTCGAGCACCATGCGCCGGTAGCCGATCGCGTGCGCCACGACGATCACGCGTTCGACGAGGCGGCGGCCGAGCCCGGTCGCACGGAATGCATCGCGGACGTAGAGGCGCTTCATTTCGCAATCGCGATCGTCGACCGGCCGCAGTGCGATGCAGCCGGCGACGGCATCGCCGTCGCGCGCGAGCAGCAGAGTGCCGCGCGGCGGCGCGTAGTCGCCCGGCAGATTCGCCAGTTCCTGGGCGAAGCCTTGGAAACAGAGATCGACACCGAGCGCGCGTTCGTACTCGCGCAGCAACTCGCGCACGATCGCGATGTCGTCGGGCTGCGTGGCTTGGTCGATCGTCATCATCACCGCGCTGGGCGCGAAGCGCGATCAGTACTCGGAAATCGTCGTATCGATCTCGCGCGCCCAAGCATTGATGCCGCCGGTGACGTTGTAGACCTTGGTGTAGCCGTGCGCGCGGAACTGTTCGGCGGCCTGTTGGCTGCGGCCACCGCTGCGGCAAAGGAAGGCGATGGGCGCATCCTTCGGCAGGTCGGCGAGCGCGGTGATGCCGGCATCGAGCGTGCGGAACGGCGCCTTGACTGCGGCGATCGCGCGCTCTTCGGGCGGGCGCACGTCGACGATCGTGATCGCCTCGTTTGCTTCGATGCGCTGTGCGAGTTCGCGCACGGAAAGTTGCTTGACCGTCGACGGCGCATTCGGATTGTCGATGGAAAGACCCGCGCCCTGCATCGTCTCCACCCAGTCGATACGGATCCCGCGCGCGCGCTGCGCGCTGCCGACGTCGAACAGCACGTCGATGCCGTTCGACTCGGAACGGATCGCCTCGTCGGAAGGCTCGGCAAGGTGGAACTGCGGCTGGAAGCGTGCGTCGATGTTGAGATGCAGCGCAAGGCCCGACTCGGCGTCGGCGAGCGCGCTGCGGATCGCTTGCGCGGCCTTGTCGGTGATCGTGATCGCAGGCGGCGTACGGTCCGGCTGCGGCAGGCCGAACAGCGCCTGCAGCTCGCCCGAGTTGTACATGGACTGCACGATGTCGGCGCCGCCGACCAGTTCGCCCTTGACGTAAAGCTGCGGAATCGTCGGCCAGTTGCCGTAGGCCTTGATGCCTTCGCGCATCTCGGCGTCTTCGAGCACGTTGACCGTCGCGTACTGCGGCAACAGCTCGTTGAGCACGCCCGAGGCGGCCGCGGAGAAGCCGCACTGCGGCGCTTGCGGCGAACCCTTCATGAACAGGACGACAGGGTTGTCGCGCAGCAGGGTTTCGATACGGGTGCGCGTGGCGGGGGAGAGCGACATGGCGGGTTCCACAAGGGTCGGGCGGGAGATTATCCCCGATCTTGGGCCATCCGCCGCGATTCTCAACCGCGAAGCGCGCCTCAGGCTGCGGCCGGCAGCGGCTCGGTAGCGATGCGCGCGGCGGGCGAGTTCGCCACCGACAGTTCGCGCTCGGTCCAATGCAGCACTTCCATCGCGCCGTCGTGGTGCTCGACGAGCGCGGTGCAATGCTCGACCCAGTCGCCGTCGTTGAGATAGAGCGTGCCGGCCTCGTCGCGGATGCGGCCGCGATGGATATGGCCGCAGATGTGACCGTCGTAACCGCGTTCGCGCGCGCGCTCGGCGACGCGGGTTTCGAAATCCTCGATGAAGCGCCGTGCGGTGCCGATGCGCAGCTTGATGCCGAGCGAGATCGTGCGGTAGTCGAGGCCGAGCCGGCGGCGCAGGCCGTTGCCGAGGCGGTTCAGTGCGCCGACGAAGCGCTGCATCACGTCGCCCACGCGCACGAGCCAGGCCGGCGCGGTGTGTTCGCCGTCGAATTCGTCGCCGTGGCTGACCTTGTAGCGGCGGCCATCCGCGCCAACGTGCACCGCGTCGAGCGCGATGTCGATGCCGCCGAAGCGCTGGCCGGCGAAACGACGCAGCGGCGCATCGTGGTTGCCGGGAATGAAGGTCACGCGCGTGCCGCGCGCGGCGATGGCAAAGAGTTCCATCAGCACGGCGGTATGGCTTGCGTGCCAAAATGGCTTGAGCAGCATGTTCTCCAGATCGACGATGTCGCCGACGAGATAGAGCCGTTCGCTCGTCGTCTGGCGTAGGAAATCGAGCAGGTAATCGGCCTGGCAGTCGCGCAGGCCCAGATGCACGTCGGAGATGAAAATGCTGCGGTAGCGGCGCGTTTGCATGGCTGTCTCCCGAGGTCGGCCCGGGAATGCAGCATAAGCAAAAAGTATAAAAAGTTTGTTTCGCGCGAAAGTCAGGGCGATGACAGCGCGCGCCGCGCGACGGGCAGGATGGCGTCGCTCCAGCGGCGATAGGCGCCGCCGCTCGGATGCAACCCGTCGTCAACGACCAAGCCGGGATCTTCGCGCGCGAGCGCGGTCACATCGACGTAATGGATTTGCGCCGATCGAGAAATTTCCGCATTGGCAGCGTTGTACCGATCGATTTCGCGTGCGATCTGCGCCGTATCGCGTTTGCTCTCAAGACCGAACCGAGTGATGCCCCAGTCGGGAATCGAAACGACGATGACACGCTCCGACCGGCCGCCGGCCAGTTCGATCGCGCGTTCGACCAAGGCGCGGAATTCGTCGCGATAGTTCGCGAGGTCGCGGCCGCGGTACTGGTTGTTGACGCCGATCAGCAGCGTGACGAGGTCGTAGGGCGGATGAAACGCCTGCTGCACCATCGCCGCGGCGAGTTCGTCGGTGGTCCAGCCGGTGCGTGCGAGGATTTCGGGTTTGGCGATACCTAGCGCCTGCGCGAGCTGCACGGGCCAGCGTTCGGCCTCGGCGACGCCTTCGCCGATCGTGTACGAATCGCCGAGGGCGAGAAAGCTCACTACGCGTTCGCTGGCCGAGCAGCTAGGCCACCTGACGCTGCGGTTGCGTTGCAGCCATGCGCTCGAGCACGCGTTCGATGCGCGCGAATACCTCGCGCATCTGTGGAGCCAGCGGCAGCAGCGTGATGCGGAAATGATTGCGCGGTACGCAGTTGAAGCCGCGCCCAGGCACGATCAGCACGTTCTCGCTTTCGAGCAGGTCGAGGGCGAAGGCCTCGTCGTCGAAGCTTGGCAGGCGGTCGGCGCGCACGCTCGGGAACGCATACATCGCACCTTTGGGCGCAACGAGGTCGAGAAAGCGGCTCGCGGCGCAGGCCTCGATCACGGCCGCGCGCGTGTCGTACAAACGCCCGCCCGGTGCGACGAGCTGGGCGATCGTCTGTGGTCCTTCGAGCGACGGCGCGATCGCGTACTGGCCGGCGACGTTCGCGCACAGGCGCAAGGAAGCGAGCAGGTCGAGCGCGGCTTCGAGCGGCTCGATCGCCGCCTTCGCGCCGGTCATCGACAGCCAGCCGACGCGGTAGCCGCACGCCCGCTGCACCTTGGAAAGACCGTCGAAGGTCAGGCAGGGCACATCGCCGGCGATCTTCGCCAGTGCGGTGAACTCGGCCTGATCGTAGACGATCTCGTCGTAGATTTCGTCCGACATCAGCACGAGCCCGTGCGTGTCGGCGATGCGCACGATCGCTTCGAGCAATTCGCGCGGATAGATCGCGCCGGTCGGATTGTTCGGATTGACCAGCACGATCGCGCGCGTGCGCGGCGTGACCAGCGCTTCGATCTCGGCCGCGTCGGGCGTGTGCTCGCGCTCGGCCGGGCAGGTGTAGTAGACCGGCTTGCCGCCGTTGAGCGTGACTGCGGCGCTCCACAACGGATAGTCTGGACTCGGTAGCAGCACCTCGTCGCCGTCGCTGAGCAGCGAGCGCAGGCCGAGGTCGATCAGCTCGCTGACGCCGTTGCCGATGAAGATGCGGTCGACGTGAGCCGCGGTGATGCCGTGCGCATGCTGCTGCGCGACGATCGCTTCGCGCGCCTCGACTAGGCCTTTCTGGTGGCAATAAGCCTCGCTCGAGACGAGGTTGTGCTCGATCGCCTGGCGCACGTGATCGGGCACGGTGAAGCCGAATACGGACGGGTTGCCGATGTTGAGCTTGGCGATCTTGCGGCCGGCGGCTTCGAGCTCGAGTGCGCGGCGGGCGAGCGCGCCGCGGATTTCATAACGCACGTTTTCCAGCCGCGCGCCGGTGCACACGGGGCTCGGAACTCGACTCGATTTGCCTTGCATAGCCATGGGAACCACGATCCGGTTGGGGATTTCACGATGTGAACAAATCATCCTAGCGGAACGAGGCTTGAATTCAAGCATTTTGCAGGCAAGTGCGACGTTTTTCGTCATATCGGTCGCGTCGCCATGGCGGCGGCAGCGGCGATGTTCTGGCGGATGCGCGGCACCTCGTTCGGCGGCAGCAGCGGATCGGAGAGCATTTCGCGACTGACCGCGATGCAGTCGGCGTAGTCCTGTAAGGCGTAGAGCGCGGCGGCAAGTTCGTAGCGTGCAAGCCAGCCGTAGGCGTGCCGGTTGATGCGCAGGCTGTCGGTAGTAGGCGGCGTTGCGCAGGCGATCCTCGCATAGTCGCGAGCCTCCTCGTGCCGGCCATGGGCGCGCAAATACCGAGCGAGAAAGCATGCCGGCTCGGCCCGCGAGGGACGAAACCGCCAGGCGTCGAGGTAGGCCGCGACGACGTCGTCGAATGGATGGCCGAGCTGCTGCTTGAGCTGGGCGATCATGAATTTCGAAAAGTATACTTCCTCGGCCCAGCCGCCGATCTCGACGCGGCGCCGGTAGACTTCGATCGCCTGGGTCATTTCCCCGGCATCGAACAGACTTTGCGCGAGATAGAAGACGTAGCGCGCATTGTCCGGCTCATCGACGAGCGCGCGCCGCAGCACGTCGGCATCGCGGCGATATTTTTCCACCAGATCGCCCTGGCTGCGCGCGCCGCCGCCGATGCGGCGAATGCGCGCGCCGCCGAGCTTCTTCACGCCGTCGAGTTGGGTGGAGGTCAAATGTTCGTGAACCACTCCCTTCCATGTCCAGTCGACATCGAGTCGGACGAGCGCATCGCGCCAATAGCTCGTCACCTTGTCGACGATCTCCAGCGCATAGCCGGGGCCGTCGAGGTTGCGCAAAACGCGGCCAGGTTTGACCTCGAGCAGGTCGTCGGCATCGATGATGAGCGCATAGTCGCCGTGCCGGCGCGCGAGTTCGAGCGCTTCGTTGCGATTGGTCGCGAAATCGACCCAGGGCCGCTCGATCAACTCGCCGGGCAGGTGCGAAAGCAGTTGGCGAATCCGGTCCTGTGTGCCGTCCGTCGAGCCCGTGTCGACGATCGCCCAGCAGTCGATGTAAGGCAATACGGAGCGCAGACAGCGTTCGATGACCGCAGTCTCGTCTTTCACGATCATGTTCAGGCAAACGCGCATGCGCGATTCGTTCTCGTCAGCCACCCGACTGCGCCGTAGAATGCCGAGCATGCCATTGCCGCACGAATCGTCTCAAGCCTTGTATACCGTCGGATGGCGCGATGACTTGCCTTTGCCCGCGGACACCTCGACGGCATCGCGCTTCGCCCGCGTGATCATCCAGCACCGCAACGGCTACGTGCTCAGCGACGGCGAGAACGAATTCGCGGCCCAGCCCGCACCACGATTCCTGCGCCGCCGCGCCGCGCCCGAGGCGCGTCCGGCGGTCGGCGATTTCGTCCTCGTCGACGCGGCGACGCCGGCCGTCATCCAGAAAGTGCTGCCGCGACGCACGGTGCTCGCACGCGCTGCGGCGGGGGAGCGGTACGCGCGCCAGATCATCGCCACGAACATCGACACCGCGTTCGTGCTTACGGGTCTCGACGGCGACTTCAATCCGCGCCGCATCGAACGCTATCTGCTGCTGATCGCCGGCAGCGGAGTCACTCCGGTGATCGTGCTGACCAAGGCCGATCTGATCGCCGATGCCGCGCGGCACAGCGAAATCGCTGCGTTGCGTGCGCAGTTGCCGCAGGACATCGAACTGCACGCGCTCAACGCCAAGGATGCGAGGGCGGTCGCGCCGCTGCTGCGTCACCTGCAGCGCGGCGACAGCGCCGTGCTGCTCGGCTCGAGCGGTGCCGGCAAATCGACGCTGACCAACACCTTGCTCGGGCGCGAGCGCCAGGCCACCGGTGCCGTGCGCGAGCACGACAGCCGCGGCCGCCACACGACCACGCATCGCGCGCTGATCTCGCTGCCGAGCGGGGGCTGCCTGATCGACACGCCTGGGATGCGCGAGTTGAAACTCACCGGCGAGGAAGACCTCGCTGCGGCGAGCTTCGAAGATATCGAAGCACTCGCACTCGAGTGCCGCTTCGGCGACTGCGCACACGGCGCCGAACCCGGCTGCGCGGTCCGCACCGCGCTCGAATCGGGGGCGCTCGATCCGGCGCGCTGGGAAAGCTACGTGAAACTGCGCGACGAGCTCGGCACGGCCAGCGAATCGCTGCAGACGCAAATCGAGCGCAAGGCCAATGCCAAGGTGCAGACGCGTGCGCTTGGCAAGCGCCTGGTCGACAAGTACGGCCGGCGCTGAGCGGGCGTTCTCAGTCGAGGCGCAGGTTCTCTGCAAGAAAATCGAGGAACACGCGCACGCGCGCCGGCAGATGGCCGCCGCGACCGAGATAGACCGCGTGCAGTGGCTCGACGTCGCCCGGGTTGAACGTCTGCATGACCGCGATGAGCCGGCCCGCGTCGACGTCGCGCTGCACGTGGAACGACGACAGGCGCGCGAGCCCCGCGCCGGCGAAGACGAGCGCGCGCAGCGCCTCGCCGTTGCTGACGCGGACCTGGCCGTTGATCGGCAGATTCGTCACGCCGCGGCGCTCGCGCAGCGGCCAGGTCTCGGTGCTGTGCGGATAGTTGAAGCCGAGGCGTGCATGGCCTTCGAGTTCCTTGATCGTGGCCGGGCTGCCGTGCTTGCGCAGGTAGGCCGGCGTGGCGACGATCATCTTGCGGCTGTCGCCCAGATGCCGCGCGACGAGGCGCGAGGACGGCAGGCGGCCGTGGCGGATGGCGACGTCGGCGCGTTCGTCGACTAGATCGACGACGCGGTCGGTCAGGTCGACGTCGAGCGCCACCTCGGGATAGCGGGCGAGGAACCGCGGCAATGCCGGCATCAACAGCAGTTGGCCGAACGGCACGCTGCAATTGACCTTCACGCGCCCGCGCGGCGCGGCGCTGGCGGCGACGGAGCGCTCGGCCTCGT
>NZ_DASVOK010000326.1:0-1795 GCF_036383415.1 Rudaea sp.
ATTGGGCGGCACGGCGCATCGGCCTGCCGCCGGCCACGGCCTTGCTCGTCGGCGGCGTCGCGCTCGCGTTCGTGCCGAGCCTGCCGCCGCTGGCGCTCGATCCCGAACTGACGCTGGTGCTGTTCCTGCCGCCGCTGTTGATGGACGGCGCCTACTTCACCGCGTTCGGCCGCTTCCGCCGGCATCTGCCGGGCATCCTCTCGCTCGCGATCGGCGCCGTCGTGTTCACCACGTTCGCGGTGGGCGTCGTCACGCATTGGCTCGTGCCGAATCTGCCGTGGGCCGCCTGCTTCGCGCTCGGCGCGATCGTCTCGCCGCCCGACGCGGTGTCGGCGCGCGCGGTGCTCGAAGGAGTGAAGTTACCGCGGCGATTATCAGCACTCGTGGAAGGAGAAAGCCTGCTCAACGATGCGACCGGCCTCGTGCTGTTCCGCTTCGCCGTGGCGGCGACGATGAGCGGCCTGTTCGATGCCGGCGCGGCCGTGTCCAATTTCCTCTTCCTCGCGCTCGGCGGCGTCGCAATTGGCCTCGCCGTTGCCGCGGCGTGGATCTTCGTGGTCAAGCGCCTCGGCGAACAGACGCTGATCATCATGGCCAACACGCTCATGTGTTGGGTCGCGTATATCGCCGGCGAGTCGCTGCATGTTTCCGGCGTGATCGCCACGGTCGTCGCCGGGCTCGTGCTCGGCTGGTATCAGCATGTGATCCTGCCCGCGCGCGTGCGCCTGCGCGGCAGTTCGTTCTGGCGCACGATGGTGTTCGTGCTCGAAGCGCTCGTCTTTATCCTGATCGGCTTCTCGCTGCGCGGCGTGCTCGATCGTGTCGGTGGAATCGGAGCGGTCACAACGACGATGACGATTCCGATCCTCGGTGTCGTGCTCGCGATCGTCATCGCGCGCTTCGTCTGGGTGTTCGGTGTCGACGGCCTGCTTGCCCTGCTCCACGGCGCGGGATTGAAACGCGCGCGACCGCTCGGCGTGCGCCAGGCTACGGTATTGAGCTGGGCCGGCATGCGCGGCGTGGTCACACTCGCGGTCGCACTGACGCTGCCGGAGGCCATGCCGGGCCGCGACCTGATGCTCGTGACCGCGTTCGCCGTGATCTTCGCCACCGTCGTGATCCAGGGCACGAGCCTGGGCTGGCTGATCCGGCGCGTGCAGCCGGTCGATGCGGACCCGCCCGCAAAAATGAGCATGGCCGCATCCGAAGCCGCGATCGCGCGTGCGCGCAGTGCCGCGGTGGAGGCGAATGCCTACGCACCCGATGGAACACTGATCCATCCGCAGCTGCAGGCCGAGTATCGCAAGCGCGTCGAAATCACCGAACGCTACGCGGCGGACGTGGACGCGTTCATGGACCGTGTGCGCACGCACTTCGATGTCATCCTGATCAGCATTGCCGCGGGCCGCGCCGAGTTGATCCGCATCCATCGCGCGGGATTGATCGAGGATGAAGTACTGCACGAGCTCGAGCGCGATCTCGACGTCGAGGAGATGGGCGTCATCCTGCAGCGCGGCGAGTAGCGGCATACTATGTCGACCGGAACGAATCCTTTCGCGGGAGACCGACCATGCGCAGCGCCATCCACCACCAGTTCGGCGAACCAGCCGACGTGCTTGTCCTCGGCGATAGCCCGATGCCCGAGCCCGGCCCGGGCGAAGTGCGCATCCGCATGCGGCTCGCGCCGATCCACAACCACGACCTGTGGACGATCCGCGGCCAGTACGGCTACAAGCCGAGCCTGCCGGCGATCGGCGGCAGCGAGGGATTCGGTGTCATCGATGCGCTCGGCGCG
>NZ_DASVOK010000327.1:0-2110 GCF_036383415.1 Rudaea sp.
GCGGCGGCGCCGGGGAAGTTTCATTATCCGCGCAGCGAGGATCGCGCGCACGATCATGTCGTGTTCCACATGTCGTCGGGCGCGGCCGTCGTGTTCAACGATCCGCGGCGCTTCGGCTACATGAAGATCATCGCCCGCAACGCGATCGAGGATGAACCATTGTTGAAGGGGCTCGGCCCCGAGCCGCTCGGTAACGAATTCGACGCCGCGATGCTGGCGCGCGCCTGCCACAACAAGAAGACCAGCCTGAAGGCCGCGCTACTCGATCAGCGCGTGGTGGCGGGACTTGGCAACATCTATGTCTGCGAGGCGCTGTTTCGCTCGCATTTGTCGCCGCGGCGATTGGCCGCGACGCTTGCAACCAAGAAGGCCGAGCCCACTGACCATGCCAAACGGCTGGTCGATGCGATCCATTCGGTGCTCAACCAGGCGATCAAGGCCGGCGGCTCCTCGATCAGCGACCATCGGCTGACCAACGGCGATCTCGGTTACTTCCAGCATTCGTTCCAGGTCTATGACCGCGAAGGCGAGACCTGCCGCACGTCGGGCTGTGGCGGCATCGTCAGGCGTTTCACCCAGAACGGCCGCTCCACGTTCTGGTGCCCGAAGTGCCAGAAATAACATGTTCGCGACGCCACGCATCGAGACGCGGCGCCTGATCCTGCGGCCGCTTGCGCTGTCGGATGCCGCAGCGATCCAGCGTCACTTCAACAATTGGAACGTGATCAAGACTCTCGCCACGGTGGTGCCGTGGCCCTATCCCGACGACGGCGCGGAAACCTTCATCAAGCGCGAGCTGGACAAGATCGCGGCCGGTGAGGAAAGCTATCAATGGGTGCTGGTGCTGCGCGCCGGTGATGGCGAGGCGATCGGCAACATCAACTTCCGCCCGCGCGCCGACGGCCGCAAGGGCAATCGTGGATTCTGGCTTGCCGAGCCATACTGGAATCAGGGTCTCATGACTGAGGCGATCGCTGCGGTGAATGATTTCGCCTTCCTGACGCTCGACCTCGATCACTTCCATGTCTGCAACGCGCCATCCAACGTCGGCTCGCGCCGGGTCAAGCAGAAGACCGGAGCCGAATTCGTCGGCTTCGTCGAACTTCCGCACCACAATGGCGAATCCCGAGCGGAGAAGTGGAAGGTCACGCGCGAAACTTGGCTGCGCGATCGCCCGGCGACGTGACCCCGGTTGCGAATGCCGCCGTGGGGAAATTCGCGGCGTCTTGACCGCGGATGCGAGGCCGCAGAACATGGGTCCCATCGCTCCATCAACAACGAGAACACAATGGCGATGAACGGCAACTGGCGCGATCGCGCCGCGACAAGCTTTCAGTGCGAGAAGCAACCGGCCACCAGTAGCCGCGGCATGGTGGTGAGCAATCATCCGCTGGCATCGAGCGCCGGCGCCGAGATGCTGGCTGCCGGCGGCAATGCCATCGATGCAGCGATCGCGACCCTGTTCACGCTGACCGTGGTCGAGCCGATGATGGTCGGCATCATCGGCGGCGGCATGGCACATATCCGCCTCGCCGACGGCAGCCATCGGTTCATCGACGGTCAGAGCACGGTGCCGAAGGCGGTGCGGCCGGATACCTACACCTCGAAGCCCGGTTCGGCGCATGACGTGTTCGACACCGTCGGCAACGAGAATTTGAACGGGCCGAAGGCGGTCGCGGTGCCGGGCTCGTTGAAGGCGTGGTGCGAAACCCTGCGCCGCTTCGGCACCATGAGCCTCGCCGACGTGATGCAGCCCGCGATCAAGCATGCCGCGCGCGGCTATGCGGCAACGCCTTACTTGCATGAATGCATTACCGACGGCGCCGAGGAGATGCTGAAGGACAAGCCGATCGCGGCGATCTACCTGCCTGGCGGCACCCCGCTGAAGCCGGGCGAGCGCGTGGTGCAGGCCGAGTATGCCGAGACGCTGAAATACATCGCCGATCACGGCGACAACGCGCTCTACCAGGGACCGCTCGGCGACATCCTGGTCGACTACATGAAGAAGAATGGCGGCTTCGTCGCGCAAGAGGATCTCGCGGCTTATAAAACCGTCGAGCGGCAGCCGATCCGCTGCGACTACCGCGGCTGGGAAATCCTCGGGCCGCCG
>NZ_DASVOK010000328.1:0-6116 GCF_036383415.1 Rudaea sp.
GGAGCGGGCGCAGCTTGTACGGGGGCTGCGGCCTTCGCAGGCGCCGGGGCCGCAGCGGGCGCCGCACCGGCGGCTTCGATCAGCGCGACGACATGCCCTTCGGAAATTTCGTCGCCGACCTTGACCTTGATCTCTTTGACGACGCCGGCAATCGACGACGGCACTTCCATCGTCGCCTTGTCCGATTCGAGTGTGACCAGGCCCTGGTCCTTGCTCACCGTATCGCCGACCTTGACCAGCACTTCGATGACCGGCACGCCGGTGTAGTCGCCGATGTCGGGCACCTTCGCTTCCTGCACGCCGCCGCTTGCAGCAGCAACTGGAGCCGGCGCGGGTGCAGGCGCTTCCGCTTTCGCTGCGGGAGCCGGCGCCGCCTTGGCCACGGCCGGAGCGGGCGCCGTGGCTTCACCGCTTTCAATCAGCGCGACTACGTGGCCTTCGGAAATCTCGTCACCGAGCTTGACCTTGATCTCCTTGACGACACCGGTAACCGACGAGGGCACCTCCATCGTCGCCTTGTCCGATTCGAGGGTGACCAGGCCCTGGTCCTTCGTCACGGTGTCACCCGGTTTGACCAGGATCTCAATCACCGGCACGCCGGTGTAATCGCCGATATCCGGCACCTTGGCTTCTACGACGTCGGCCATGCTCCCTCCTTACTGTGGGCGCGCTGCCGCCGTTGGCGCCGCGCCGGTCACAACTGATGACGAATTCACGCGGCCGCGGCCGCATCGCCATGATAATGCGAATGGAGAGTTTTGCACCGGCCGCGCCACAATCTTCTCGGTGCCGGTCACCGGCATGCGGAAAGCGGCACGCACGCCATGCCGACCGATTACGGCCGACACGGCGCTTCGTTGGGCAGGTCAGCGCGGCGGCACGGCCGCTTCGCGCAGCTTCTTGTAGGCCGGCACGTCCACCGGCACGCCATCGGCGTTGCAGCTGCCGAGCGCGCACAGCTGCTTGCGGATCGGCTCGTTCGCCTGCGCCATCAGATGGAACAGCGCGTTCTGTTCGAGCGAGCCGTGTACCGCGGCCGCGCCGGGGCCGCGCACGAACACGGCGACATCGTCGCCGCTGTGCGTTTCCGAGCCAAGCGGCACGACCGATTCCTGCATGTAGTCCGGCGCCTCGGTATCAACCTGATCGAGATCGGGGCGGCCGTTCTTCGCCGGGAAAAACGCCGTGGCGTTGTGCGGATATTTCTTCGGCCCTTCCGCCTCGCGATCGCTTGCGCCGGCATATCCGGGACCGTTGGCGTAGCCGAGGGTCGTGATCGAGCGGCCGATCGCGTCGCGCGCCAATTCGTTCGACGGTGCGCCTTCGCCGCTCGATCCGCGCAGCTTGCCGAGGATCGGGTTGCCGCGGTTGGCGTAGCCGGCGAACGTCATCGTGTGCGAATGATCGGCGGTGACGAGGATCAGCGTGTCGTCGACGCTGGTCATTTCGGTCGCGGCGCGAATCGCATCGGAGAACGCAATCGTTTCGGTCAGCGCGCGATAGGCGTTGCCGGCATGGTGGCCGTGATCGATGCGGCCGCCTTCGACCATAAGAAAAAATCCATTCCGATTATTTTTCAAGACGGAAATGGCGGCACGCGTCATGTCGGCCAGACTCGGCTCCATCGCCGGCTTGTCCTGCTCGCGTTCGTACTCGTACTTCATGTGCTCGGGATTGAACAGGCCCAGCAAGCGCGTCGTCTTGGCCGGATCGATCTTGGCGAGCTGCTCGGCGTTCCAGACATAGGCCGCACCGGGCTTGGCCTGCCATTCCTTGATCAAGTCGTGCTTGTCGAGGCGCTTGCCGATCAGGCCGTCGTATTGCGGATCGGGCTGCGGCGCAGGCATGAACTCGGTGCGTCCGCCGCCGAGCGCAACGTTGAGGCCGCCGCCGAACGGAAACTCGACGAGCTGGCGCGCGAAGTCGACGCAGCCTTGCTCGCGCGCCTCGTCCGGCATCGCCATGTCGTATTCCCAGTCGCGCTCGGGCAGATGGCCGTAGGTCGCCGCCGGCGTCGCGTGGGTGATGCGTGTGGTCGTCACCGCACCCGTGGCCATGCCGGCGCGTGCAGCGAGTTCGAGCGCAGTCACCGCCTCGTTGCCTTGCGCGGCCTTGCAGTCGCCACGCTTGCCGACCTGGTTGACGCCGATCACGCCCGAGCGCGTCTTGATGCCAGTCATGATCGCGGTCATCGTGCCGGCGGAATCGGGCGTCTGGAAATCGGTGGTGTAGGTGCGCGACAGTGCGGTGTACGGGAACGTCTCGAAACTCAGGCGATTCTCCTCGCCCGATTGTCCCTTGCGCTGGCCCTCGAGGATGCGTGCGGCAGCGATCGTCGCCGTGCTCATGCCGTCGCCGAGGAAGACGATGACGTTCTTCGCCTTCGACTTCGCCATCGGAAGATCCGCGCGGTTTGCCGCAGCAGCTGCGGCGCCAGCGCGGAACCACCAGGCCGGCGTCTCGCCGTCGGGATGCTTGACCATAGCGACATCGATCGCATGCGATTGACCGGCTTTCTCCGCCGCGGCAGTGCCGGCGCCGAGCAGAACACAAAGACCGGCCGAGACAAGAACGGCGAGATTGATCGAACGCGACATGGGCGAATCCCCTTCGAAGGCAATCCGCAGATTATCGACACGATTGTGACGGCTTGACGAAACGTGCCGCGCCGCGGGGCAAAACGGTCCGCGGCGCGTGTCGCGACGAACTACGGCATCGTCGTGCGCACCGCGTCGTTGTGCTTCTTGTTGTAGATGCGCGCACTCTGGCGGTTCTCCTTGCCCTGGATGCGCGCCTGCTCACCGGCGCCGACATGGCCATTCGCACCCGCGTGTGCCTCGGCACGATCGACGTGCGCCTGCCCGCGCTCGAGCGAGGCGGTCTCCTTGTTGGTCAATTGGCCGGAGCGCACGCCTTGGTTGATGCGCGCCTCCTGGTTGACGTTGCGCTGCACGTCGGCCTGCATGCGCTTGGAAGAGACGGAATTCGGGTTGCCAACCACAGCGTTGTGCTTGTCTTTATAGATGTCGGCGCTGACGTGATTCTGTTCGCGCTGGATCTGCGCTTTCTCGCCGGCGCTGAGCTTGCCGTCCTTCATGTCGCGTGCTTCGGTGGCGTCGATACGCTTTTCCTGATGCTCGAGGCTGGCCGCCTCCCTGGTCGAGAGCTGGCCGGACTGCAGGCCCTGCTCGATGCGTTTCTGCTGGTCGGTGTCGCGCGCCGTTTCGGTTGCGGCGTTCTGCGCGTGCGCTCCGAACGAGAACAGGACGGCGGCGACGGTCATTGCGATCAGTTTGCGTTGCATGTGAATTCTCCCTTGTCGGTGGTCGGCGCAGAGACTGCGCACGCCCCGCAACAACGAGGCTCATCGCCGCGCGTTGACAGCAAACGCTGAAGCAACGCCAAACGGCGAAATCCGGCACGACGTTGTCATCCGATCGACGCTTCGTCCGTTAGATGGCGTACCGCTCATCGCTGCCGTCCACGGACATGACACGATCACGAATTTTTCACGCCGTAGTCCTGCTCGCAGCAGGTGCGGGCACCGCGCAAGCTGCAAATTCGCCCGCCACGCTGAACCGCGACGACGCGCTCTGGCTCGATCGCATCACCTGGGGCCTCGACAGCGCGACCGTCGCCCGCTTCCGCGAGCTCGGTCGCCATCGCTTCCTCGACGAACAGCTCGCCGGCCGCAACGACAAGCTGCCCGCGCCGGTGCAGGCGCAGATCGACAATCTCGACATCGCCCACGATTCCGCCGCCAAACTCGTCGTCGACGAAGTCGCCGAGCAGAAGCGCATCAATGCGCTCGGCGACGAAGAGATGAAGAAGTCCGCGCGCAAGGATCGCAATGATCTCGGCAACAAGATGGCCTACGAGGCGACCCGGCGCGAGCTGCTGCGCGCGATCTACTCGCCCGACCAGCTCAAGGAACAGCTGGTCTGGTTCTGGCTCAACCATTTCAACGTGTTCGCGCAGAAGGGCTACGTGAAGTTCCTCGCCGGCGACTATGCCGACCAGGCGATCCGTCCCTACGCGCTCGGTCATTTCCGCGACCTCGTCATGGCCACGCTGAAATCACCGGCGATGCTGCAATACCTCGACAATGCGCAGAACGGCAAGAACCGCATCAACGAAAACTACGCGCGCGAGCTGATGGAGCTGCACACGCTCGGCGTCGATGCGGGCTACACCCAGGGCGACGTGCAGGAACTGGCCAAGATCCTCACTGGTGTCGGCATCGACACCAACCACGACGATCCGAAAGTGCATCCGGCAATGCACCGCTACCTCGTGCGCGAGGGCTTGTTCACGTTCAATCCGGAGCGCCACGACTTCGGCGACCGTATGCTGCTCGGGCAGAAGATTCGCGGCGGCGGCTTCGACGAGGTCGAGCGCGCGGTCGACCTGCTCGTCAAGCAGCCGGCCTGTGCGCAGTTCGTCTCGCGCAAGCTCGCTACTTACTTCGTTGCCGACGAGCCGCCGCCGAAGCTCGTCGACAAGATGGCGCACACGTTCCAGCGCAGCGACGGCGACATCGCGCAGGTGTTGCGCACGATGTTCGAATCCGACGAATTCACCGCCTCGCTCGGCAGGAAGTTCAAGGACCCGATGCACTACGTCGTCTCGAGCGTGCGCCTCGCCTACGACGGCAAGACGATCACCAACATGCATCCGGTCGTCACCTGGCTCAACAACCAGGGCGAGGCGCTGTTCGGCCACTCCACACCGGACGGCTACGCGCTGACCGAGAACGCGTGGGCATCTTCCGGACAGATGAGCCGGCGCTTCGAGATCGCGCGCATCATCGGCAACGGCAACGCCGGCCTGTTCGATGCCGCCGACGGCACCAAGAGCGTCGACACCGGTTTTCCGCAACTGTCGTCGAAGCTGTACTACGACGGCATCCAGCCCTATCTGTCGAAGACCACGCTCGCCGCGCTCGACAAGTCGGCCTCGCAGCAGGAATGGAACGCGTTCCTGCTCGCCTCGCCCGAATTCAACTCCCGCTAGGTGCTCCCATGAATCGCCGCCATTTCCTCCAACTCGCTGCGACCGCGTCCGCGCTGCCGATGCTGACCACCGCCGGCCGCGTGTTCGCCGCACCGCCCTCCTCGCCGCGCTTCCTGCTTGTGTTCCTGCGCGGCGGCTACGACTGCGCGAACCTGCTCGTGCCATATTCGAGCGACTTCTACTACTCCTCACGACCGAACATCGCCGTGCCGAGGCCCGATCCGAAATCGGACAGCGGCACGCTCGCGCTCGACAGCGACTGGGCCTTGACGCCCGGACTACGCGATTCGATCGGCGAGATGTATAGAAACAAACAAGTCGCCTTCGTGCCGTTCGCCGGTACCGATGACCTGTCGCGCAGCCACTTCGAAACGCAGGACAACATCGAGCGCGGCGAGCCAACACAGACGCACGGCGATTTCAATTCGGGATTCATGGCGCGCCTGTCCAGCACCTTGACGAGCAAGGCGCCGCCGATCGCCTTCACCGATGCGTTGCCGCTGACGTTCCGCGGCGCGAGCGACATTCCGAACATTTCGCTCAAGTCGGTCGGCAAGCCGGCCTATGACGATCGCCAGGCCGCGATTCTCACCTCGATGTACCAGGGCCATCGCCTGCAGGGCGCGGTCAACGACGGCCTCGAACTGCGCGCGCATGTCGCCAAGGAGTTCGAGACCGAGATGAACCAGGCCAACCGCGGCGCGGTCAGCGCGAAAGGCTTCGCGCTCGAGGCGCAGCGCATCGCCAAGATGATGCGCGACCAATACCGGCTCGGCTTCGTCGACATCGGCGGTTGGGACACGCACGTCAACGAAGGCAACGACAAGGGTCAGCTCGCGAACAACCTCGCCAACCTCGGCGACGGCCTCAAGGCGTTCGCGCAGGAACTCGGGCCGGAGTGGAAGAACACGGTCGTCGTCGTCGTCTCCGAATTCGGCCGCACGTTCCGCGAGAACGGCAATCGCGGCACCGACCACGGCCACGGCTCGGTCTACTGGGTGCTCGGCGGCGGTATCGACGGCGGCCGCATCGCGGGGGAGCAGCTCAAGGTGCAGCAAGCGACCTTGCTGCAGAACCGCGACTACCCCGTGCTCAACAACTAC
>NZ_DASVOK010000329.1:0-4926 GCF_036383415.1 Rudaea sp.
CGTTGGTCGACGACGAGGACGCGTTCGCCGCCGTCGCGCGCGCGCTGGCCGCGTTCGAGGAAGACTCCGCCGAATTCAGTCCGTACACGAGCAAGTACGACGCCTTCCTCACCCGGAAGGCATCGTTGAGCGCGCAGGAAAAACGCGGCCTCGCCCTGTTCGAGGACGAGCGCAAGGGCAACTGCACACAATGCCATCTGTCGAAGCGAGGCCTCGACGGCACAGCGCCGGCGTTCTCCGACTACGGCCTGATCGCGCTCGCCGTGCCGCGCAACGCGAACATCGCGCGCAACCGCGATCCCGCGTTCTTCGACCTCGGCGCCTGCGGACCCGAGCGCCGCGACAAGGCCGGCCAGAGCGAATACTGCGGCCTGTTCCGCACGCCGACGCTGCGCAACGTCGCGCTGAGAAGTGCATTTTTCCACAATGGGAAATTCCACGATCTGCGCGAGGTCATCGAATTCTACGTCACGCGCGATATCGCGCCGGAGCGCTGGTATGCCAAGGATGCCGGCGGCAAAGTCGTTGCCTACGACGACCTGCCGCCGCGATACCACGCCAACATCAACCGCGACCCGCCGTTTGCCGGCCAACGCCCCGGAACGAAGCCGTCGCTGACCGGCACGGAAATCGACGACATCGTCGCTTTCCTGCACACACTGACCGACGGTTATCTGAAAGACGATCCCTACCGCGCCGAGCGGCGTCGCACAGCTTCTTCGCTGAGCGACGCCGCGAAACCGTGACCCGTGCGGGGTCAGCTTGCGCTACCCGTGACCACGATGGCCTCGAGGCGCTTGACCGAATCCGGGTACGCGGGCGCCGGCGCATTCGTTTGCGCGGCAGCGTCGCCCTCGATGCGGAACTGCATCGGCACGAGCACGTCGCTTTCGACGGGCGTGCCGTTGTGCGTTTGCGGGTTGAACTGCCAAGCCTTCACCGCAGCGAGCGCAGACTCCTTCAAGGCGAGTGCCGAGACCGGCACCGCCTGGTCGACGTAGGCATCGGCGACACTGCCGTCGGCGTCGATATGCGCGCGCACGTACAAGGCACCGCTGACCTTTGCGGCGATCGCGTCGCGCGGATAGACCGGCGGTCGCATCTTGCGATAGCTGACATTGACGTCGCTGACCGGGTCGGGTGGCGGCATCGGATTGCCGTTGTCGTCGCTCAGCACGAAATCGACTGGTACCTTCACCGAGCCCCCTGCGGGAGCACCATCCTTGATGGCCGGATTGAAGCGCCATTTCATCGCCGTGGCGATGGCGGCATCGGCGAGCACGCGTGCGGACTCTTCCGGCTTAACGCTTTCGACTTCAGCAGCCGTGGGCACGCCGCGCTTGTCGACAGTGACCTTGAGCATCACCTTGCCTGTGATGCGGTTGCGTACGGCTTCGACCGGGTACTTCGGCGGATACATGCGCCTGTAGTTCAGGTCTTCCGTCGGCCCGGTGTCGGCGCCATCGACGCCGCCCCGCGGCGGCTGGAAGCCGATCCTGGTAATGCCGGCATTCTTCGCATCCTTCACCGCAGCAGCGACCAACTGATAATTCGCGGTCTTGTCGACCTGGATTCGCAGCTCGGACTGCGGATTCTTCTTCGCCGCCGCCGCCATTGCCTCCCGCAACTGATCTTCGCCCATCAGGGTGTCGTTCCAGTAGTAGTTACCGCTTGAACTTACCGAGAGGGTGATCGGCGCGGGCGGATTCTCCAACGGAGGCGGCTTGTCGAGCAGCGGCGGCAAATCGATCTTGATTCGATCAGCCTGCGCGGACTGCGTATTTTTCGTGTCGACAACGTCAGGCGTGTTCTTCACATCAACGACTTCGGCAGCGGGTGCCCGGCTCGGCTGCGCGGCCCATGCAGCATAGCCGGCACCTAAGATCAGCGCGACTGACACTCCACCGGCAAGCGCGTGTCGCCGCGTGCTCAATTTCGAAAATTTCAACATCGCAATTCGCTCCTTCAAGGGATGGCTCTGGGGCCAATGACAACCGGCCGGCAGTCGCAGCTCCTGCCGCGACCTGCCGACCAGTTGCGCCTTCAACATCGCGTCGGCGTAGCACCGACGCGCTTCCGGAAAACGGGACATCACGGCCGCGTCGCAGGCGATTTCCTGGTCGAAACGAAAGCGCGAGGCGGCGAGATGGAACAGTGGGTTGAACCAGTTGAGGCAGCGCAACAGCGCCGCGAGCGCGTTGATCTGCGCGTCGCCGCGCGCGAGGTGCGTGCGCTCATGGACGAGCACGAGTTCGCGCTCCTGCTGCGTGTAGCGCGATTCGAAATCGCTCGGCACGACGATGCGCGGACGCAGGGCGCCGACCAGTGCCGGGCAGCCATCGGTCGCCTGCGCGCGCAAGGCGCCGTGATCGCCTGCACTGAGCGCGCCGAGATTTTTCAGGTAGCGGCGCTGCTGGCGCACGAACACGACGACGAGCGCGAGCGCACCGGCAATCCACAGCGCGAGCAGCCACGGCTGCCAGTCGAAGGACGCCTGTTGCGTAACCGCGGCCTGCAGTTCGATGGTGGTCGAAGACGACGGCGCGGATGATGCGACTTGCAGCGCCGGAATCAGCGGCCGTGCCGGGGCCGGCAACAATGTCGCCGACGCGGCGATCGGCACGAGCAACCACAACCGGTACGCAAACGCGGCGCCGAGCCGACGCCGCGCCGGCACACGCACGGCCAGCACGAGGGCAAGGGCGAGACTCGCGACGAGTGCGCCGCGGCCGAGAGCCATGAGCAGCTCATGCGTCATCGTCGAGCTCCTCGATCAGCCTTTTCAGTTCGGCGAGATCCTTCTTGCTCAGTTTTCCCGCCTCGGAAAAATGTGCGACCAGCGGCGCAACGCGACCGCCGAACAGGCGATCGATCAGACCTTTGCTTTCGCTGTGCACATAGTCCTCTCGCTTGAGCCTTGCGCTGTAGAGGTAGCGCTTGCCGTCGCGTGCGGCGGTGACTGCGCGCTTCTTGAGCAGGCGGTTGAGCAGGGTCTTGATCGTCGCTTCCTGCCAGTCGCTGCTGGCGGAGAGCGCAGCGACCACGTCCTCTGCGCTCATCGGCGCACGGCTGCGCCAGAGCACGTCCATCACCACGCTTTCGGCATCGCTGATCGGCATCGTCATCTCCAATTACATTGGTAATCGTTAAATAAGATTACGCTCGTAATCAAAAATGTCAAGCACTCGTGCAACACGGTTACAATTCGTTGTCCGCAACGGGAAAACATCTTCCATGCCCTACACCCCCATCCTCGCCACGCTCGGCTACGTGCTCTCGCCCGACCGCGAACACGTGCTGATGATCCATCGCAACGCGCGCGAAGGCGACCATCACCTCGGCAAATACAACGGCCTCGGCGGCAAGCTCGAAGCGAACGAGGATGTCGTCGCCGGCATGCGCCGCGAGATCATGGAAGAAGCGGGCATCGACTGCCTGGATTTGAATTTGCGCGGCACGATCAGCTGGCCCGGCTTTGGCAAGCACGGCGAGGACTGGTTCGGCTTCGTCTTCGTGATCACACGCTACGCGGGCACGCCGTTGGAGCACAACGCCGAAGGCACGCTCGAATGGGTCGAGGCGAAAAGGATTCTCGACCTGCCGCTGTGGGAAGGCGACCGCCACTTCCTGCCGCTCGTGTTCGACACCGATCCGCGCGCGTTCCACGGCGTGATGCCGTATCGCGACGGGCGCATGCTGAGCTGGAATTTCTCGCGGATCTGATCTTCAGCGCTACTTCGTTGCGAGCGGGTTCTTGAGCAACGGCGGCTTCACCGTGCTGCTGCGGTCGTCGCTCGCGGTGAGTTCCTCGAACAGCAGCGACGGCACGAGGAAGGCGATCTGCCGGTCGCCGAAACCCTTGGCGTACAGCGCCGGCGCGTCGCCGATGCCGACGACGGTGCGGAAGTCACGCAGATCGACATTGCCGAGGCGCACGTTGCGTACCGGCACGCCGTGCCCGTCGGCGTAGCGCAACGTCGCGCGCAGCACAACCTCGCCCTGGCCACCGCTGCCCATCCACGTCGGCTGGCTGCCGAAGACGAGGCGCTGCAGCGCGTCGCTGCTGAACAGGCGTTCGACTTCGAGTGCATACGGCAGCTCGGCGTCGTGCGCCGCGCGCGCGAGTTCGCTGCGCAGCGCGGTCTCGGTTTTCGGATGTTCGCTGACGAGCTCCAGCGTCGAGCCCGCGGCGGTGGCGCCGCGATTGTTTCCGGCGCTGCAATGCTTGCCGACCGGTGCGCGCGAGCAGAGCACTTGCTTCAAGCGGCCGTTGACGATGAGCTCCTTCTTCGTCGCGGCCACGCCATCGTCGTCGACGCGGAACGCGGACAACAACGCCTCCCCCTGGAAATCCGCGCGCAGCGGATCGTCGCTGACGGACACCCCCGGCGGCAGCACGGGCGAACCGATGCGACGCTCGAAGCTGCCGCCCGCCGCGCTGATCGCCTGATTGGAATACTGGCGCGGTGCGGGCCAGAGCTGCGGCGCGAAATGGCCGCCGAACAGGTTGGCCGCGGCATCGCCCGTGAACAGCACGGGGCCTGTGTAATCGTCGGCAAGGCGCACGGCCTTGCGCTGCTCGCTCACACGCTGCGCGAGCGCGCGTAGGCGCGCGGCGAGGTCGGCCTGCGCCGGCAGCTGGGCGACGTCGTTCGCGGACAAGTCGTCGTAGTCCCATACCGAAAGGCCGTCGTCGGCACGCGCGCGCGCTGCCGCGCCGAACTGCACTTCAGGCAGTCGCTTCTCGACGCGGCTGCCTTCGCTGTTGGCGAACCAGACGCGGCGCAGGCGCTGCGACAGCCAGACCTGCGACTGTTCGAGGTCGCGTGCGTCGACGAACACACGCGAGAGCTCGCGCAGCTTCGCCTCGGCAGCGGCGCGGTCGAATCGCGCCGGCGTTGCGTCCGCATCGATCGCGCGCAGCAC
>NZ_DASVOK010000330.1:0-2043 GCF_036383415.1 Rudaea sp.
TGCGCCTGCGCGTGCAGCGCGACAGCTCCAACGACCATGCGAATGACCGGCACAGCGGGCAGGTGCGCGGTCGTCTCGGCGTTACCTACGCCGTCAACGACGTCGTCAGCGTCGGCGCGCGCGCAGTCACCGGCGACTTCAACGATCCGAACAGCACCGACGTGCAGCTTTCGAATTTCAGCAACAAGTTCCAGACCAGCCTCGACCTCGCCTACGTCAAACTCGATTACGGCAGCACACAGTTCTACGGCGGCAAGATTCCGCAGCCGTTCGTGCGCACCGATCTGGTCTGGGACGGCGACGTCACGCCGCAGGGCATCGGCATGAATTACAAGTTGCCATTGGCCGGCGGCGGCGCGTTCAAGGCGAACGCGCTCTACTACATCATCGACGAACAGGCGGTCGGTTCGGAAAGCACGATGGCCGGCGCGCAGTTCGTCTACGAGACGTCGGCACTCGGCGCATGGAAATTCGACGCTGCCGCGGCGTACTACCACTACTCGCTCGGCAGCCTGGCCGGCGCGGATGCGGGCGACTATCGCACCAACCTGCGCAAGCCGAACGGCACCTACCTCTCGGAATTCCATCTCGGCGACGTGATCGCCGGTGCGACCTACACCGGATTCGGCGAGCGCTGGCCGCTGCGCATCGTCGGCGACTACGTGCACAACTTCGGCGCGGCGACCGACGCCGACACGGGCTATGGCGTCGATGTCCTGCTCGGCCGCGCAAGCAAGGTCGGCGATTGGCGCGTCGGCTACGGCTATGCCGTCGCCGAAACCGACGCAGTGTTTTCCGCGTTCTCGCACGATAACACCAGTCTGGCGACGAACTACCGCCAGCACATGCTCAGCGCCGACTATGTCCTGTTTCCGGGAACCTCGCTCAACGCGACCTGGGCGCACTACAAGCCGAAGAACGCTTACGACACGCCGTCATTCGACTCGCGCGACTGGCTCGACCGTTTCCGCCTGGCGTTGTTGGTCACGTTCTGAACCGCGGGTCTTCGCTGCGGCCAGCAGGAGCTTCCGCCCGCCTCGGGGCGGGCGGAAGCCGAACGAACGCGACCGCAGGGAACCAGCGGCGAGAATCCGATTCCCGGCCACGGTGCGGTGGAAATACTACGAAAGAGTTAGAGGAAAACGGCCTTCGAAATGGCAGACTGGTCCAAATGACGGCACCCATCATCCTTGTTGCCGACGACCATCCCCTGTTCCGCGCCGCGGTACTGCACGCGTTGCGCAATGCGCTGCAGCAGGTGACGGTGCTCGAGGCGTCCAGCGCCGCCACGTTGAGCGAAGTGTTGGCGATGCATCCGGAGACAGAGCTGATCCTGCTCGACCTGGCGATGCCGGGCGCGCGCGGCTTCTCCTCGCTGCTGTACGTGCGCGTCGAGCGGCCGGATATCCCGGTGCTGGTCATCTCCTCGAACGATCAGCCACGGGTGATCCGCCGTGCCCAGCAGTTCGGCGCGGCCGGCTTCATTCCCAAATCGTCTCCGGCCGAGGCGATCGGCGAGGCAGTGGCGGCGGTGCTCGACGGTGGCACCTGGTTTCCGGCGCTGACGGCCGAACGTTCCAAGGAGGACGCCATTCTCGCTGCACGGCTGGCGCAACTGACCGCGCAGCAGTTCCGCGTGCTGCTGTGCCTCACCGACGGACTGCTCAACAAGCAGATCGCATACGAGCTGGGGTTGGCCGAGAACACGGTCAAGGTACACGTCACCGCCATCCTGAAGAAGCTGGAATGCCACAGCCGCACGCAGGCGGCGGTGCTGGTCAGGGCGCTGGAGTCCGAAGGCATGCCATAACGGCAGCCTCATCCGGCATTGCGCAGCAGCAGTTGCGTCATCAGCGCGCGCAGCGCGGGCGGCTTCACCGGCTTGGGCAGGAAACCCCAACCGCATTCGAGCGCGTGCGCGCGCAGCGCCTCGTCGCGCTCGGCGGTCACCAGGATCACCGGCGGCGCGGCATGCCAGAGTGCGCACAATTGCGGATAGAGATCGGATCCCTCGATGCCGTCCAGGTGCGCGTCGAGCAACAG
>NZ_DASVOK010000331.1:0-2881 GCF_036383415.1 Rudaea sp.
GGTGTATTCGTCGATCGGCCTGCTCACGCACGACCCGGCCGAACACTCGCGCCTGACCAACACGATCGAGGCGCAGTTCATGATCGGCGTGCTCGTCTGCGGCTGGCTGTTCAGCGCCTTCATCGACGATGCGAACCCGGCCAATCCGGTCTGGTTCAACGTCTACTGGGTGCTGGCCGCGATCTGCGCGCTGATCATCGTCCTGCTGGCGACCTCGACGCTCGACGAATCCGCCGCGCACAGCGAGCGCACCAACAGTTTCAGGGGCTCGCTCGCGGAGATGTTCCGCCTGTTCCTGCGTCCGCTCGTCTACGTGTTCCTGATCTCGGCCTTCCTCTACGTGCTGATCGAACAGAGCTTCAGCACCTGGCTGCCGACGTTCAACAACGAGATCCTCAAGCTGCCGCACGCGATGAGCATCCAGGTGGCGACCATCCTCGCCGGCACGACCGCACTCGGTCGCCTCGCCGCGGGCCAGGTGCTGCGCCGCGTACCGTGGTACGTGCTGCTCAACATCTGCGTGGTCGGCATGGGCGTGCTCGTCGTGCTCGTGCTGCCGCTCGCGCGCGGCGTGGTCGAGCGGGCCGACGTCGGCTGGTTCAATGCGCCGATCGCCGCCTATCTGATTCCGCTGATCGGCCTGCTCATGGCGCCGATCTATCCGGTCATCAACTCGGTCGCGCTGTCGTCGTTGCCGAAGCCCGCCCACGCGGCGATGACCGGCCTCATCGTCATCTTCTCCGCGCTCGGCGGCACGATCGGCTCGCGCATTACCGCGATCGTGTTCTCCGCCTTCGACGGCATCCACGCCTTCTACTTTTCGCTCGTGCCGATGAGCTTGATCCTGATCACGCTGTTCTTCTTCAAGCGCGAGACGGATCGCGCGGGCGTCGGCGGGCCGACCACGATCAAGCTCGCGACGAAATAACGGCCTTTGCAATCTGGAACACATCATGAAGTACCGCAACCTCGCCCTTGCCTGCCTCTCCCTGCTCGCCGCCCCCGCTTTTGCCGCCACCGATCCGAGCTTCACGCTGACCGGCACCTCGAAAGACTTCGACACCTACTTCCCGAGCTACCTCGCCAACGGCTGGTTCTCGACGATGACCAGCGTGCGCGGCACCGAGCCGAACATGGCCTACATGGTCGCGTTCATGGACTACAAGCAGGACGACATCTCGCGCCCCGCGGCGATTCCCGGCTGGAGCGAGATCGACTACAACCCCGGCGGCGGCTGGCTCAACTCGACGCGCGTCGCGCCGCATATCTTCACCGACTACGCGCAGACGCTGGACATGCACGACGCCACGCTGACGACGAGCTACCGCTTCGTCTACGCGAACAAGGCCACCGACGTGAAGGTGACGACCTTCGTCAGCCAGGCCGCGCAGCATCTGGCCGCGACGCAGCTTTCGATCACGCCGCAGTTCGACGGCGAAGTGCAGATCGTCTTCCCGATCCGCCTGTGGACCGAATACGCGCCGCGTCTGCCGATCGGCAAGCTGACCGGCGACCAGATGATCGCCTCGGTCATCGCGAGCGGACAGACACTCGACAACAAGCCGATCCCCTACTCTGATCGCACCGCGGTCTGGTACCACGGGGTGACGCGCGTGTCGGGCGCCGATGGCGATACCAAGGATCTGACGCTTTGGCTCGACGGCCGCGCCGAGGAAGGCCTGACAATGGCCGAAGCCGCCGCAATCTCGCTGCCGAAAGATCTCGCCGTCGTCGACACGAAGCTCGAGAAGAGCGACGTGAAGCTGTCGCTGAACCTCACGGCGAAAGTGCAGAAAGGCAAGACGTACACATTCACGAAATACATCGCGATGTCGCGCGAACAATGGGGTGGCGACGCGAAGGTCACGCTCGACCTGGCCAGGAAGGCCCGTGCGACCGGTTTCGACAAGGTGCTCGCCGCGCACCAGGTCGCGTGGCACGAACTGTGGAAATCCGACATCGTCGTCGACGGCGACGCCAATGTGCAGAAGGCGATCCACTCCGACCTCTACTACCTGCTGTCGAACACCACGGTCGGCACGGCCTGGCCGATGGGCGCCTGCGCGCTGACGCCAAACTATGCCGGCCATGCGTTCTGGGATTCGGATTCGTGGGTGTTCCCGACGCTGCTGCTTCTGCACCCGGAGCGCGCCAAACCGATCGTCGATTTCCGCCACCGCACGATGCAGCCCGCACGCGAGCGCGCCAAGCAGTTCGATGCGAAGGGCACGATGTATCCGTGGGAATCCGATCCGGAAACCGGTGTCGACAACACGCCGCACTTCGCCTGGGAGGTCTACCGCGAAATTCATGTCAATGCCGATATCGCGATCGCGCAATGGCAGTACTGGCTCGCCAGCGGCGACAAGAAATGGCTCAAGGACAGCGGCTGGCCGGTGATCCGCGAGATCGCCGAGTTCTGGAAGAGCCGCGTGAGCTACGACAAGGCACACGACCGCTACGAGATCCACCACGTCACCTCGCCCGACGAGGCCTACAACGACGTACCGAACGACTCGTTCACCAACGGCGCCGCGCGCAAGGCGCTCGAGATCGCGATCAAGGCCGCCGCGCTCGTCGGCGAGAAGGCCGATCCGGCCTGGACGGAAATCTCGAAAAAGATGTACATCCCGTTCGACGAGAAGAACCAACGCCATCTCGACTTCGACGAAACCGTGCCGCACGACAAGATCACCTGGATGGGTTCCTCGCTGTCGTGGCTGTCGTATCCGAACCTCGACCTGCCGATGTCGCCCGAAGTACGCAAGAACATCTACGACTTCCAGTTGCACGAGCTGAAGGTGCACGGCGACGATCCGAACGAGATGATGATGGTGATGCTCGCCGTGCACGCCTCGCAGCTCGGCGATGCGAAGTCCGC
>NZ_DASVOK010000332.1:0-3615 GCF_036383415.1 Rudaea sp.
CAGCGCCACCACCGATCCGACGCGCATCGCGATATGCACGGGATGGCTCGGCTCCTCGAGCCGCACCACGGTCGCGCCGTGGGTGCCCCACACCGACAGCGACACCGCATGATTGATGCTGTCGGCGAGCGCGGCGATCCGTGGCGTTGCGATCCGCACCGCGGACTGCCGGCGCAGGCTGATCAGGCCGAGTTCGAGCGCCAGCGCGCCGATCTCGTAACGGCCGGTGGTCTCGTCCTGCTCGATCAAGCCGATGCGCGAAAAACTGACGAGATAGGGATGCGCCTTGGCCGGCGGCATGCCGGCCTCGCGGGCGAGATCGCGCAGCATCATCGGTTCGCCGCTGCGGGCGAGCGCGCGGAGCAATTCTCCGCCGACCTCGATCGATTGGATGCCGCGGCTTTCTCTCGTCATGTCGCCCCGTCGGTTCTTCGACAATTTGCTTATACGGCGAGAAACCCTCCGTCGACCGGCAGGGTCACGCCGTTCACATAGGATGCCAGCTCGGACGCGAGGAATACCACCGGATCGACCAACTCCTCCGGCTGTCCGACGCGGCCGAGCGGCGTGCGGCCCAGAAAACCGGCGAGCCGGACAAGGTCGTTGCGGGTCGCTTCGGTCATCGCGGTCTGGATCACGCCGGGTGCGATCGCATTGACGCGGATGCCGTCGGCGGCAAGCTCGCGGGCAAGCGCCTGGGTGAGGAGCTTCACGCCGCCCTTGGATGGCGCGTAGCCCAGCGTATCGGCGACGCCGAGGAAGGAAGCGATCGAGCCGAGATTGATGATCGCGCCGCGCGTCTCGCGCAGCGCAGGCAGGAACGCATGGGTGACGTTAAACGTGCCGGTCAGGTTGACGTCGAGCACCCGCCGCCAATTCTCCTGCGCGCGCGGCGAACAGATGCCCTCACGGATGATGATGCCGGCATTGTTGACCAGGATCGCGATCGGCCCGACTTCGCGCGCTACGTTCTGCGCGAGAGTGTGACAGGCCTCGGCATCGGTCACGTCGAGCTCGAACGGCCACGCCGCGCTGCCGCGCTGGCGAATGTCGGCCGCGGTCTGCTCGGCGCCGGCGCGATCGATGTCGGCGACCACGATTTCGGCGCCATGCGCTGCGAGGCCGAGCGCGATGGCGCGTCCGTTGCCGTGCGCGGCGCCGGTGACCAATGCGCGCTTGCCCGCAAGCAGGGTCGCCATCGTGCTCATGCCGCGCTGCTTTCTGCCGCCGCGCCGGCGATGTGCTTGCCCGCGATGTAGCCGAAGGTGAGAGCAGGGCCGAGCGTGATGCCGGCGCCGGGATAGTTGCCGCCCATGATGCTTGCCATGTCGTTGCCGGCGGCATAGAGGCCGGCAATCGGCTGGCCGTCGGCGTCGAGCGCGCGGGCATTGGCGTCGGTGCGGATGCCGGCATAGGTGCCGAGATCGCCGACCACCATCTTGATGGCGTAGAACGGGCCGTGCTGGATCGGCGCGATGCACGGATTGGGGCCGTGCAGCGCGTCGCCCTGGTAGCGGTTATAGGCGCGCGAGCCCTTGCCGAAGGCGGGATCGCGGCCCTCTGCCGCGGTTGTGTTGAACGTCGCAACCGTCGCCTCGAGCGCTTTCGCATCGATGCCGGTCTGCGCGGCAAGCTCGGACAGCGTCGCGCCGCGCTTGAGATAGCCGGTCTTGAGATGGTGGCCGAGCGGCATTGGGCGCGGCGGCACGCAGCCGAGGCCGTCTTTGCGCAGCGTCTCGTGATCGCAGACGAGGTACGCCGCGATCTCCTCGCCGGGCTTCGCCGCCTTGATCATCTCCTGCACGAAGTCGTGGTAGGAATTGCCTTCATTGGCAAAGCGCGTGCCGTCGCGCATCACCGCGATCACGCCGGGTTTGGCGCGGTCGATGAAATGCGGCATCACGCCCTTCGAGCCGTCCTTGCGGGTGGTGACCGAGACCGGCACCCAGGCCGCGGCATTGGGCAGCGAGTCCTCGACACGGCCGCCGGCGGATTCCGCGAGGCGCAGGCCGTCGCCGGTGTTGCCGACAGGACCCGGAGAGTAATGTTCCTTGCCGGTCGGCGCATGCGGAAACATCTTCTGCCGCCGCGCGACGTCATGCGGAAAGCCGCCGCAGGCGAGCACGACGCCACGCGTCGCGTTGACGCGGATGGTGCGGCCTTCGCGCGCGATCACCGCGCCGCGCACCACGCCGTTCTCGACGATCAATTCGCGTACCGGCGAATTGAGCCAGAGCGGGATCTTGAGGTCGAAGGCGGATTTCGCCAGCCGGCCGGCCAGCGCATTGCCGTTGGTCAGCGTCATGCCGCGGCCGTTGCGCATCACGTCGATCGCGTGCTTCGACAGCCGCTTGGCGACATAGGCCGCCGAGGTCAGCGACCGCGTCGCGCGCATGAAGTGGACGATCTCCTTGCCGGAGCCGAGCATCATGCCGAACACGGTGAGCTCGGGCAGGGGGCTGCCGAGATCCTTGATGGCATCGCCCAATTCGTGGCCGTCGAACGGCCGCGTCACCATCGAGCGGCCGCCCTGCGCGCCGCCGGGCGCTTCCGCGTGATAGTCCGGGAAGGTCAGCGGCATGTCGAAGCGCACCGCGGTCTTCGTCGTGAAGAAGTCGACCGCCTTCGGCCCTTCGGTCAGAAACGCATCGACGCGCGCGGCGTCAAAGCTGTTGCCGGCCTCATGGCGCAGATAGGTTTTGGCCTGATCGGGGCTTTCCGCGATGCCCCAGGCCTTCGCCAGCGAGGTGCCGGGAATCCACAACCAGCCGCCGGAGCGGGCGGTGGTGCCGCCGAAGCGCGGCTCCTTCTCGACCACCAGGACCTTGAGGCCGTGATGGCCGGCGGTGACCGCTGCCGACAGCCCGGCGCAGCCGGAGCCGACGACGAGCGCGTCGCACTCATAAGTTTCTTCGTTGGCCACGCGATCGATCCTATTTCTTGAGCAGCGGGCATTTGGACTCGGACACCGGACGGAAGGCGTCCTCGCCCTTCACCGTCTTGATGATGTCGAGATAGTCCCACGGCTCCTTGGATTCCGAGGGCTTCTTCACCTTCGCCAGATACATGTCGCGGATGACGCGGCCGTCGTCGCGCAGCCTGCCGCCATGCACGAAAGTGTCCTCGATCGGCAACTCGCGCATCTTGCCCATCACCTTTTGCGGATCGTCGGTGCCGGCAGCCTGGATCGCCTTGAGATAGTGCAGCACCGAGCCGTAGACGCCGGTCTGGATCATGGTCGGCATCACATTGGTGCGGGCGTAGAACTTCTTCGACCAGGCGCGGGTCTTCTCGTCCATGTTCCAGTACGACGCCGTCGTCATGTAGGTGCCTTGCGCGGCGTTGAGCCCGATTGCGTGTACGTCGGTGTCGAACATCAAAAGGCCGACCAGCTTCTGCCCGCCCTGCACGAGGCCGAACTCGCCGGACTGCTTGATCGAATTGTCGGTGTCCTGGCCGGCATTGGCGAACGCCACCACGTCCGCCTTCGAGCTCTGCGCCTGCAGCGCGAACGAGGAGAAGTCGGCGGTGTTGGTCGGATGCTTGACGCCGCCGAGCACCTTGCCGCCCATCTCATTGATGAAGCGAGTGGCGTCCTTCTCGAGCTGCTGGCCG
>NZ_DASVOK010000333.1:0-1988 GCF_036383415.1 Rudaea sp.
CTGAAAGGCGCGAGCTATGAGGAGATCGCGCGCGCCGGTGGCGGCATCGTCTCGACCGTTGCCGCAACGCGCCGCGCGACCGAGGCGGAGCTCGTCGCCGGCGCGCTGCCACGGCTCGACGCGCTGATCGGCGAGGGCGCAACCACCGTCGAGATCAAGTCCGGCTATGGCCTCAATGCCGAGACCGAGATGCGGCAGCTTGCGGCGGCACGCAATCTCGGCCGCCTGCGACCGGTTGCGATCCGCACATCCTTTCTGGGTGCGCACGCATTGCCGCCTGAAGCCGACGGCGACAAGGACCGCTACATCGATCTGGTCTGCAACGAAATGCTGCCGGCGGTGGCCAAGGCCGGCCTTGCCGATGCCGTCGACGGCTTCATGGAAGGCATCGCATTTTCCGGAGAGCAGACGGCCCGGGTGTTCGCGGCGGCGCATGCGCTCGGGCTGCCCGTGAAGCTGCACGCAGACCAGCTGTCGAATCTCGGCGGCGCGGCGCTCGCGGCAAAATTCTCCGCGCTCTCGGCCGATCATCTGGAGCACACCGATGAAGCCGGCGTTGCCGCGATGGCGAAGCGCGGGACCGTCGCGGTGCTGTTGCCCGGCGCGTTCTACTTCATTCGCGAAACGCAGAAGCCGCCGGTCGAGCTGTTCCGCAGCCACGGCGTCAACATGGCGCTGGCGACCGACTGCAATCCCGGCAGCTCGCCGCTGACCTCGCTTTTGCTTGCCATGAACATGGGCGCAACGCTGTTCCGGATGACCGTCGCCGAATGCCTCGCCGGCGTGACGCGGGAAGGGGCGCGCGCGCTCGGCCTGCTCGCCGAGACCGGGACGCTGGAGGCCGGCAAGCGCTGCGATCTCGCGATCTGGGACATCGAGCGTCCCGCCGAGCTGGTCTACCGCATCGGCTTCAATCCGTTGCACCGACGGGTGTGGAGGGGGCAATGAGCGATCCGGATGTCCCGATTGTCGTGAAGCCTGGAACGGTCGGCCTCGACGTCCTGGCGCGCGTGCTCGCCGGCGCGCCCATCGCGCTCGATCCGTCGTTCTGGCCGCGCGTCGAGGCCGCCGCGGCAATCGTGGCCAAAGCGGCGCAGACCGACATGCCCGCCTACGGCATCAACACCGGTTTCGGGAAGCTGGCCTCGACGCGCATCGCGCCTGATCAGACGGCGCTTCTTCAACGCAACCTGATCCTGTCGCATTGCTGCGGCGTAGGCCCGGCCACGCCTGAGCCGATCGTGCGCCTGATGATGGCGCTGAAGGTGATCTCGCTCGGGCGCGGCGCATCCGGCGTGCGACGTGATGTGATCGAGCAGTTACAGGGCATGCTGGCGCGCGGCATCTCACCGCTGGTGCCGCAGCAAGGCTCGGTCGGTGCCTCCGGCGATCTGGCGCCGCTCGCCCATATGACGGCTGTCATGATCGGAGAGGGGCAGGCGTTCCTCGATGGCAAGGTCGTGCCGGGTCGTGACGCGCTTGCCGCCGCCGGTCTCGCGCCGCTGACGCTCGGTCCCAAGGAGGGGCTCGCGCTGATCAACGGCACGCAGTTTTCGACTGCCTATGCGATTTCCGGCGTGCTGCGCGCGCATCGCCTGGCCTGTGCCGCACTGGTGACCGGTGCGCTGTCGGTCGATGCGGCGATGGCATCCACGGTGCCGTTTCGTCCGGAGATCCAGTCCTTGCGTGGCCATGATGGGCAGATCGCGGCGGCGGCGGCGCTGACCGCCTTGCTCGACGGCAGCGACATCAGGCAATCGCATCTCGAAGGCGATGAGCGGGTGCAGGACCCGTATTGCCTGCGCTGCCAGCCGCAGGTCGCGGGCGCGGTACTTGACCTGCTGGTACACGCCGCCCGCGGACTGACGATTGAGGCCAATGCCGTGACGGACAATCCGCTGGTGCTGGTCGAGACCGGCGAGATTGTGTCGGGCGGCAATTTCCATGCTGAGCCGGTGGCGTTCGCTGCCGACCAGATCGCGCTCGCT
>NZ_DASVOK010000334.1:0-4359 GCF_036383415.1 Rudaea sp.
CTGCACAACAACCATCACGCCTTCCCGAGCTCGGCCAAGTTCGCGCTGCGCAAGTTCGAGGTCGACATCGGCTGGGGCATCATCTGCGCGTTGCGTGCGGTCGGCCTCGCCAAGGTGCTGCGCGTCGCGCCGACGCTCGACGTGCGCCCGAACGTGCAGCTGCCCGATGCGGAGACGATCAAGGCACTGGTCTCGCACAAGTTCGAAGTGATGAGCGACTACTTCCGCGGCGTGATCGTGCCGACCCTGCGCGAGGACGCCGCGCAAGCCGGCGCCAACCTCAAGGCGATCCCGCGTGCACTGCGCCGCGCGCTCGGCAACGGCGGCCGCTGGCTCGACGAGCATTCGCGCCAGAAGATGCAGGCCCTCGTCGAGAATCGTCCGACCCTGCGCACCGTCTGCGACTTCCGTGCGCGCCTCGCGGCCGTGCTCGAGCGCAACAGCGGTGGCGCCGAAGCGATGAAGGCGGCATTGATCGAATGGTGCCGCGAAGCGGAAGCCTCCGGCATCGCCGCGCTCGCGACCTTTGCCGCGCGCCTGCGCGGCTACGCGCTCGCGCCGGTGCGCGCTTGACCTGAGCGGATTGCGCGTCGCGCGGTCCTGAAGCAAGAGCCGCGGCTGGGTTTCGACTCCGCGGCTTTTTCATCCTAGAGCGATAATTTGCTATCCGATCCAGAAAGCGCTAACATCACTGGTGCGCAACCCGATATGCCGGGTTGTTCGCTACAAAAATACAGGTACAAAAAAGCTACATACATAGCAACACCGCTTCAGGACAGGCTCGCCCTCTCGGGGCAGCACAAAGATACGTTCGTCGCCCTATTGGGCACACAGATTTGAATAGCCCCCGTTATCGGGGGCTATTCTTTTCCGAGTTTCAAACCTATCTTTGGAGCAAAGCCCATGAAGAACTACGAAAGTCTTTTCCGTCACTACTATAACCAACCGTTTGGCGAAGTGTTTGCGCACTTTTACCCGCCGCGTGACACGCTCGATGAACAGGGAAAGCCGGATTATGACGAACCGTTCAAGGCGATTGCGCGTGCCACGGGTGACGGATATGAAGCATGGACTTTCCGTCAAGACCGCTTCAAAGACCGCCATAAAAGCACGGCCGTACCAAAGCTAAAGAATTATTTGAATTACACCTTTGTGCGGCTTCTTGAGTTGGAAAAGAAGCAGCCAGGCAAGTATTTTTCGTTTTCCGCAGACAAGAGCCGTGTTGCGTTTAATACCGGCCTTCAGACGCCGCACGGTTCAGACTTGCTTGCTACTTTCCAGCAGTACAAGCCGAAAGCTGGGGGCATGAATGACACCAATGGCTACCCAGACTGGGTGTTCAAAGGCTGCCATGCTCCAAGCGATCGCGCTTTCCGAGACCACTTCGGAACAAACGTTCCGGAGATCGCTTGGTATTCGGCCGACAGCAGAGATTTCGTGTTCGATGTGTCCTATAAGCTTGATGGGGACGTGTTCGATCATCTCTTTGAGCGAGCAAAAGAGCGCGCCGGTCTTCCCAATGTTTCGGACGAAGTGGTCCGCACTTACCTTAAAGGTGCCCTTGAACGCCTTGTGCCGCGCATAAAGCGTAACTACAAGGTTGCGATACCGGTCTACTACGTGGAAGAAAGGCGTATGCAGTTGTTGCTGCCGTTCGAATCTGCGAGCAGCACGCCCGAAGTATCGTGCTTCCTCATAGAGCGGGAAGACGTAAGTAGGACGTATAGGCTAAAGACGATCTTTGACCTGGATCAGGCTTACTTTTCGGCTCGACTCATCACTCGCCCTGATCGCGAATGGCTTGACCCGTAGCGATCCTCTCCTACGTAGACTACGGACGAACTCGGCACCACTGGTGCCGTTCGCGATGCCTCATGGCGCTAGGCGTCAGACGAAGTTTCGCTAAGTACATACTTCCGAGACGATTTGCTTACCGCTACAGTTGCCCGATATTCGGTACCGAGCGGGCACGATATCGGTGCATTGGTGGGTATCGCCGACGTCGCGGCAGCTATAGCAACAAATAGACGCATTCCGAGTTCGCGCTATAGATTCTGGTAATTCGGCCCCGAACCACCCTCCGGCGTCACCCAGGTAATGATCTGGTACGGATCCTTGATATCGCAGGTCTTGCAGTGCACGCAGTTGGCGGCGTTGATCTGCAGGCGCTTGCCGGCTTGCGTTGATTCGTCTGCGACGATTTCGTAGACGCCGGCGGGGCAGAAGCGCGTGCAGGGGTTCTGGTATTCGCTCGCGCACTTGGTCACGCAGACGTCGGTGTCGGCGACGTGCAGGTGCACGGGTTGATCCTCGTCGTGCTCGGTCGCGGCGAAGTAGACCGAGGCAAGGCGGTCGCGCGGCGCGAGCGTGCGCTCGATGTAGCCGAGGCGCTTCTGGTCGTCGGCGACGGTTTCGCCCGGCGCGACCTTGTTCAACGACGACCAGTCGGCGTGGTTTTTCAAGGTCCACGGCGACAGGCCGGCGGTGAGCGTTTCCCAGCCCGCGTTGGCGAGGCCGAACCACAGGCCCTTGTTGAAGCCGGGGCGGATATTGCGCACCTTCTTCAGTTCACTCATCACGACCGAGTCGCGCAGTTTCGCGTCCCAGCCGGCCGGCGAGTTCGCCGCGACGACGTGTTCGGCCGCGATCATGCCCGAGCGGATTGCCTGGTGCGTGCCCTTGATCTTGGGTACGTTGAGCAGACCGGCGGAATCGCCGATCAGCATCGCGCCGGGCATCTCGACTTTCGGCAGCGACTGGTAACCGCCTTCGACGATCGCGCGCGCGCCGGCCGAGACGATGCTGCCGCCGTCGAGCAGCGGCTTGATGTGTGGATGGTTCTTGAGCTGCTGGAACGCCTCGAACGGCGACAGCAGCGCGTCGGAATAATCGAGGCCGGTGACGAAGCCGATCGCGACGCGATCGTTGTCGAGGTGATAGAGGAAACTGCCGCCGTAGGTGGCGCTGTCCATCGGCCAGCCGACGGTATGCACGACCTTGCCCGGCGTCGTGCGGCCCGCGGGCAGCTGCCAGAGTTCCTTGATGCCGATGCCGTAAGTCTGCGGATCGCTGTCGGCATCGAGCTGGTATTTCTCGATCAGATGCTTCGACAGATGGCCGCGGCAGCCTTCGGCGAGCACCGTGATCGGCGCGACGATATCAATGCCTTGGGTGTAGCCCGACTTGTGCTTTCCGTCCTTGGCCACGCCCATGTCGCCGATGCGCACGCCGCAGACCGCGCCACCGTCACCGAACAGCGGTTCGCTCGCGGCGAAGCCCGGATAGATTTCCACGCCGAGCGCCTCGGCCTGCGGCGCGAGCCACGCACAAAGCGCTCCCAACGAGACGATAAAGTTGCCGTGATTGTGCATCTGCGGCGGCGTGATCGGCGATTTGATCGCGCGTGTGTGGTCCGGCAGGAACCAGAACTCGTCCTCGCTCACCGGCACGCAGACCGGCGGCGGATTCTTGCCCCATTCGGGCAGCAGCTCGTTGAGCGGCTGCGGCTCGATCACCGCGCCGGAAAGGATTTGCGCGCCGATCGTCGACGCTTTCTCGATCACGCATACGCGGATGTCGGGCTTGAGCTGCTTGAGCCGGATCGCGAAGGCGAGACCGGCAGGGCCGGCGCCGACGGTGACGACGTCGTATTCCATCACGTCGCGGGGAGTTTGCTCGCTCATGCTGACAGGCTCATTGTTGGTTGCAAAACCGGGCATCCTGCCGCGGTTTGCAAGAAAACGGTCGCGGCAGAGCCGCGCCACGTTTTCCGCGACCAGCGCTTGTGCGCTCGTCGCGTCGGCACGTCCCTGCGCCTAAGTGGCAGCCGCTCTTCGGAGAATGCGTTATTGAACTGCGATTGTGCGGTTTTGCTGCGGTCGCGGCAAATATTCGCCGTTCGCTTCCGTTCGGTTTCGTATCGCGAAATGCACGCTTCGATAACAAAAATTTGGTAATAATTGCGCGAAAGGGGAGAACTGCATGAATGTCGAACTGAGCCCAGCCGCCACCGAATCGCTAGCACCGCTGCCGCCACCCGGGGCGAAGTGCCTGCGCGGTGCGGAGCTGTGCCAGATCCTGCATTGGCTCGCCAGCGGGCGCATCAGTGCGCAGGCGCTCACGCAGACCTGTCTCGATGCGATCGCGGCGCAGAACGAGGAGTTGAATGCCTATATCGCGCTCAACCCGCGCGCACTCGACGAGGCACGCGCCAGCGACGCGCGCCGCACGAGTGGCAAGATCGGCCGCCTCGACGGCATTCCTGTTGCGGTCAAGGACAACTTCGACGTCGCCGGCCTGCCGACCGGCTGCGGCCTGCCGGGTGCGCACGCGCTCGCGAAGGCGGACGCATACGCGGTC
>NZ_DASVOK010000335.1:0-2234 GCF_036383415.1 Rudaea sp.
GCGGTCGAGGCGCCGGTGACCATGTTGCGCGTGTACTGCTCGTGTCCCGGCGTGTCGGCGACGATGAACTTGCGCTTGTCGGTCGAGAAGAAGCGGTAGGCGACGTCGATCGTGATGCCCTGTTCGCGCTCGGCAGAAAGACCATCGACGAGCAAGGCGAAGTCGAGTTCGTCGCCCTGCGTGCCGTGCTTCTTCGAGTCGGCGTCGAGCATGGACATCTGGTCGTCGAGCAGCGCCTTGGCCTCGTAGAGCATGCGTCCGATCAGCGTGCTCTTGCCGTCGTCGACGCTGCCGCAGGTGATGAAGCGCAGCAGCGACTTGTTTTCGTGCGTGCGCAGGTACTGCTCGATGTCGGTCTCGATCAGGGCGCGGTCGGTGGAAAGGGCGGCGGCGTTCATCAGAAGTATCCCTCCGCCTTCTTCTTCTCCATCGACGCGCTCGAATCGTGATCGATCAGGCGCCCCTGGCGCTCGGTAGTCGTCGCCAGCAGCATCTCCTGGATGATCGCGGGCAGGGTCGCGGCTGTCGATTCGATCGCGCCCGACAGCGGATAGCAGCCGAGCGTGCGGAAACGCACGCTGCGCTGCTGCGGCATTTCGCCCTTGGCGAGCGGAAAGCGCTCATCGTCGACCATGATCAGCATGCCGTCGCGCTCGACCACGGGCCGCTCGGCGGCGAGATAGAGCGGCACGATCGGGATGTCTTCGAGATGGATGTACTGCCAGATGTCGAGCTCGGTCCAATTCGACAGCGGAAACACGCGGATCGACTCGCCCGGGTTCTTGCGCGTGTTGTACAGACGCCAGAGTTCGGGACGCTGGTTCTTCGGGTCCCATTGGTGCTGCGCAGAACGGAACGAGAACACGCGCTCCTTCGCACGCGACTTTTCCTCGTCGCGGCGCGCACCGCCGAAGGCGAGGTCGAAGCGGTAGAGATCGAGCGCCTGCTTCAGGCCCTGCGTCTTCCACATGTCCGTGTGCTTGGCCGAGCCGTGCGTGAACGGATTGATGCCTAGCGCCTCGGCCTCGGGATTCTTGTAGACGATCAGCTCCATGCCCGACTCGCGCGCGGCGCGCTCGCGCATCGCGTACATGTCGCGGAACTTCCAGGTCGTGTCGACGTGCAGCAGCGGGAACGGCGGGCGCGAGGGGAAGAACGCCTTGCGCGCGAGGTGCAGCATCACCGAAGAATCCTTGCCGATCGAATACAGCATCACCGGCCGCTCGGACTCGGCGACGGCTTCTCTCAGGATGTCGATGCTTTCGGCTTCGAGGCGCTGCAGGTGGGTCAGGCTGGGCATCCGTCTATTATGCGGCAAACCCATATGGCCGGAAGCAATAAAGCGGTCCGGCAAGGGCGCGCGGGCCCCGAAGAAAAAGCATAAGCAAAGAACGATTTTTCGCTTCTTCGGGCCCTGCCTGCCGCGACGCGGGCTACTGCAGATGCGCCTCGAGGAACCACAACGACTTGTCGAGGCCGCGCGAAATGCCGGTGAACAGGTCGGCCGTGTCGGCATCGCCCGCGTCGTCGGCTGCGTCGATCGCCACGCGCGTCGACTTGGCCAGCTGTGCGTAACGGTCGGCGAGCAGCGCGACCATCTTCATGCCGTCGTAGCTGTCGTGCGGCAATTCGGCGAGGCGCGAGGCCTTGGCCGCGATGCGCGCCGTGCCCATCGCCACGCCGCCGAGTGCGGTGACGCGTTCGGCGATGTCGTCCACGGGTTCCTCGAGCTGCTCGGCGAGGTCGTCGAACAGTTCGTGCAGCGCGATGAAATAGGGGCCCTTCACGTTCCAGTGCGCCTGCTTGACCTGGGTGTAGAGATCGAGCGTGTCGGCGAGTTGCGCGTTGAGCAGTGCGATCACCTTGTCGCGCAGCTTCGGCGCGATGTCGATGCGGGTCGGATTCTGCTTGTGCTTGGCCATGGGTCGCTCCTTTTGCGGGGACGGGGTCACTATAATGTCGCCCGATTCCACATTGAAGTCGATTGTTGCGATCCCCGCGATAGACCGCATCTATCACGGACCTCGCCACCTGCCGCTGCGTGAAACCTCGTATTTCTCCCGACTCCCCGTTGGCCGCCCTGCGCGGCGAACTCGCCGAAACGATGCTGCGCGATCGCCGTGCGCTGTCGCGCGAGATCGATCGGCTCGCATCGCGCGAGCCGGATGAGGCCGCGTTCGCGCGGCTGCTTGCGCGCATCGCCACCGCGCGTGCGCGCCACGCGGCGCGGTCGG
>NZ_DASVOK010000336.1:0-1915 GCF_036383415.1 Rudaea sp.
GGTGAAATCCGATGCCTGGAAGGACATCCTGAAGCAGAAGGGCTGGGATGACGCCTATCTCGGCGGCGATGCGTTCGCCGATTTCCTGAAGAAGGAAGTCACGCGCGTGACCGAGGTGCTGAAGTCCGTCGGCCTCGTGAAATCATGACGCCGGACACGGCCTCCGAAAACCTGCCGCGCGGGCCGGCGCGGCGGGTCGATCGCGCCGGTGTCGTCATCGCGGCCGCGCTCGCCGTCCTCGCCGCGGTGCTGGTGGTGGACGCCAGCAAGCTGCCGGCCACCACGATGTACGGGATGGGGCCGGAGGCGATGCCGATCGTGATCGCGATCGGCCTCGTCATCCTCGCGGTCGGCAATCTGATCGACGCGCTGCGCGGCAACCTGCCGCCGCGCGAGAGCATGGATCCGAAGCCGGTGTGGCTGATCATCGGCGGCCTTGCGCTCCTGATCGCGATCATCGGCCTCGGCGGTGGCTTCATCCTTGCCACCTCTGCGCTGTTCGTCACCACGTCGGCTGCCTTCGGCCGGCGCGCTGTCGCGGCCGACACCGTCATCGCGCTCGTGATCACGACCCTCATTTATCTTGCGTTCGACAAACTATTGACGCTGAGCCTGCCTGCCGGCCCGCTGGAGCGATTGCTGTGATGGACACTTTCGCCGCGCTGGCGCACGGCATGGCGGTCGCCATGCAGCCGATGAACCTGCTCTACGCGCTGATCGGCGTGTTCCTCGGCACCGCGGTCGGCGTGTTGCCGGGCATCGGTCCCGCGCTGACCGTCGCGCTGCTGCTGCCGGTGACCTACAAGCTCGATCCCGGCGGTTCGCTGATCATGTTCGCCGGCATCTACTATGGCGGCATGTATGGCGGATCGACCACCGCGATCCTGATCAACACGCCGGGCGAGAGCGCGTCGATGGCGACCGCGCTGGAAGGTAACAAGATGGCCAAGGCCGGCCGCGGCGGCCCGGCGCTGGCGACTTCGGCGATCGGCTCGTTCGTGGCCGGCACCATCGCCACCATCGGCCTCGCATTCCTCGCGCCATGGCTGGTCGACTTCGCGGTCCGGTGCGGGCCGGAGGATTACTTCGCGCTGATGTGCGTCGCCTTCGTCACGGTGTCGGCGACCTTCGGGGACTCGCCGGTTCGCGGCCTCACCAGCCTGTTCATCGGCCTGACGCTCGGGCTGATCGGCATCGACAAGCTGACCGGGCAGGCGCGGCTCGCCTTCGGCATCCCGGAGCTGCTCGACGGCGTCGAGGTGACGACGCTTGCGGTTGGCCTGTTCGCGGTGGGCGAGGCGCTCTATGTCGCCTCGCGCCGCCATCACGCCGAGGAGAAGCTCGAGCCGGTGCGCGGCTCGCTGTGGATGACGCGGGAGGACTGGCGGCGCTCGTGGAAGCCGTGGCTGCGCGGCACGCTGTTCGGCTTTCCGATCGGGGCGCTGCCGGCCGGCGGCGCCGAGATCCCGACCTTCTTGTCCTACTCAACCGAGCGGCGGCTGACCAAACATCCGGAGGAGTTCGGCAAAGGCGCAATCGAGGGCGTCGCCGGACCGGAGGCCGCCAACAACGCCTCCGCCGCCGGCACGCTGGTGCCGCTGTTGACGCTGGGGCTGCCGACCTCGGCCACCGCGGCGATGATGCTGGCGGGCTTCCAGCAATACGGCCTCAATCCCGGGCCGCTGCTGTTCGCGGAACGGCCCGATTTGGTGTGGGGCCTGATCGCGAGCCTGTTCATCGCCAACGGCATGCTGCTGGTGCTCAATCTGCCGCTGGTCGGGCTGTGGGTGCGGCTGCTCGCGATCCCGCAAGCGTGGCTCTATGCCGGCATCCTGGTGTTCGCGACCATGGGCACGATCGCGGCAAAGCCGTCGGTGGTCGAGCTGTCGATGCTGGCGGCGTTCGGCGTGATGGG
>NZ_DASVOK010000337.1:0-6438 GCF_036383415.1 Rudaea sp.
TGCGCGTCGATGTCGCTGGTTTCGGCGCAGTGACCGGCGACATCGCCTGGGGTGGCAACTGGTTCTTCATCACCCAGGATTCGCCGGTTCCGCTCGACGTCGCGCGCGTGCGCGAGCTGACCGCGTATACCGAGAATCTGCGACTCGCGCTCGAAGCAAACCGCATCACCGGCGCCGACGGCGCAGAGATCGACCATATCGAAATCAACGCCGCCTCGCCCACGCCCGGCATCGATGCGCGCAACTTCGTGCTCTGCCCCGGCCTCGCCTACGACCGCAGTCCCTGCGGCACCGGCACGAGCGCGAAGATCGCCTGCCTCGCCGCCGACGGCAAGCTCGCGCCCGGCGCGACGTGGCGGCAGGAAAGCGTCCTCGGCAGCGTGTTCGAGGGAACCTACGCCGAATCCGCGCGTGGCGTGCTGCCACGCATCACCGGCAGCGCGCATGTCACCGCGCAAAGCACGTTGTTCATCGATCCCGCCGATCCGTTCGCCTGGGGCGTCGGCGCCGAAGCCGGGGGCGCGTGAGCACGTTCGACCTGATCGTCGTCGGTGCCGGCATCGTCGGCGCCGCCTGCGCGGACCTCGCCGCGGCGGAAGGCCTGCGCGTCGCGATCGTCGAACCGGGCTCGATCGGCGGCGGCGCGACCGCAGCCTCGATGGGTCATCTCGTCGTGATGGACGACGATCCGGCCGAACTCGCACTGTCCCGTTATTCGCAGCGGTTGTGGGAAGCCTATGCGGATCTGAGCGAAGCGGAATTCAGTCGCTGCGGCACGCTGTGGATCGCTCGCGATGAGCGTGAGTATACGGGCATCGCGGCGAAGATCGCACGGCTCGCGCAGGCCGGCGTCGTCGCCGAGGCGATCGACGCGAGCGCGCTGTATGAGCTCGAACCGGAACTGACGCCCGGACTCGCCGGCGGCATGCTCGTCGCCGAAGAAGCCGTGGTCTATCCGCCGCGCGTCGCCGAATTCCTCGTCAAGCGCGCGGTCACGCGCCATACGCACCTGCATCTCGGCCGCCGCGTGAATGCGCTCACCAGCAACGGTGTCGTGCTCGATGACGGCACGCGCCTGAGCGGCCCCGTGCTCGTCGCCACCGGCTGCGCGCTGCCCGAGCTGCTGCCGATGCTGTCGCTGCGCGCGCGCAAGGGCCACCTCGTCATCACCGACCGCTATCCGGCATTCGTGCGCCACCAGCTGCTCGAACTCGGCTACGCCGACAGCGCGCACGGCAGCGAGCTCACCTCGGTCGCGTTCAACGTGCAACCGCGCCCGACCGGACAGGTGCTGATCGGTTCGTCGCGCGAATTCGATTCCTCGCGCGAAGTCTCGATGGCGACCGTGCGACGCATGCTCGAGCGCGCGTTCGCGTTTCTTCCGCGCCTGCGCGACCTGCAGGCGTTGCGCATCTGGACCGGCCTGCGCCCGACGACGCCGGACGGCCGCCCCTACCTTGGCGCGGTGCCGGAACTGCGCGATGTCTGGGTCGCTGCAGGCCACGAAGGACTCGGCGTGACGACGGCGTTCGCCAGTGCGCGCCTCGTCACCGATCAGTTACTCGGACGTCGCAGCGCGATCGATCCCGCTCCCTACCTGCCGTCGCGGGTGCTCGCATGAATGCGATGACGAAGCTCGTGCGCCTGCACGTGGATGGCGTCGCCATCGAAGCTCCGGTCGGCGCCAGCGTCGCCGCAGCGATCGCCCAAGTCATGCTACGTTTCGGTCTTCGCCCCGGCGGCGATGCGCGCGCACCGCTGTGCGGCATGGGCGTGTGCTTCGAGTGCCGCGTGCGCATCGACAGTGTCGAGCATCAGCGCGCCTGCATGACGATCGTGCGCGAGAACATGCGTGTGGAAACCACAGCGGAGCCAGCGCATGGCTGAGCACTACGACGTGCTCGTCGTCGGCGCAGGCCCGGCCGGACTCGCTGCCGCTGACGCCGCGGCCAGCCACGGCGCGCGCGTCGGCCTGATCGATGCGCAAGCGACGCTCGGTGGCCAGGTCTGGCGCCACGACGTGCGCAGCGACGCGCCGCGAGTGGCGCATAGCGCATTCCGCGCCGTCGAAAGCCGCACGAACATCGTCCATTTCACGCGAACGCAGGTCGTCGCTGCTGCGCCCGATCGACTGCTTGTCGAACAGGAAGGCGAAGCACGCAGCCTGGGCTACGCCAGTCTGATCCTCGCCTGCGGCGCGCGCGAACTGCTGCTGCCATTTCCGGGCTGGACCCTGCCCGGCGTGTTCGGCGCCGGCGGCGCGCAGGCGCTGGTCAAGCAAGGGTGGCCGATCGCGGGCAAGCGCATTGTCATTGCCGGTTCCGGCCCGCTGCTGCTAGCGGCCGCGGCAACGCTGCGCAAGCACGGTGCCAGCGTTGTTGCGATCTACGAACAAGCCTCCGCGAAACAGCTGGCCGCGTTCGCCGCTGCGCTCTGGCGCTGGCCGCAGAAAGCCACACAGGCCATCGCCCTGCGCGCCGCGCTTGCCGGCGTGCCCTATCGCGCTGGTGCGTTCGTTCGCGCGGCGCACGGCGATGCACAACTGCGTTCCATCGAAGTGCAGGTTGGAAAAAATATACAAACGGTCGAATGCGACTATCTTGCCATCGGCTACGGCCTCGTGCCGAACGTCGAGCTCGCGCAACTGCTCGGTTGCGCGCTCGATGCCGACGGCCGGCATCCGCGCATCGTAGTCGACGAGGAACAGCGCACGAGCATCGCCAACATCTACGCCGCGGGTGAAGTCTGCGGCATCGGCGGACGCGACACGGCGCGCATCGAAGGCGCGATCGCGGGACATGCCGCAGCCGGCGTAAGGCAAGCCGCAATCAAATTGCACTCCGCGCGGCGCAAGGCACGCCGCTTTTCCGTCTTGCTCGAAACCCGGTTCGCATTGGATCCGCGTATCCGCGAACTGGTCACGGACGACACGATCGTCTGCCGCTGCGAGAACGTCGCCTGGTCCGCGTTGCGTGATTTTGCCGACGCACGCGCAGCCAAATTGCAAACACGCTGCGGCATGGGCGCCTGCCAGGGCCGCATCTGCGGCACCGCGCTGGCCGAACTCGGCCGCTTTGCGCGCGGCGGCCTGCGCCCGCCGATCTTTCCCGCACGGCTGGCGACGCTGGCCGATGCCGATTTCGCTGCAAACCCTACTGACCCTTTCATCGATTCGAATCAGGAGAACTTCGCATGAGCAACACCTCGATCTGGCGCGGCGTCATCACCGCGATCACCACGCCCTTCACCGTCGACGGCCAAATCGACCACGCCTTCATTGCAAAACACGCGCGCTGGCTGATCGACTCCGGCTGCACCGGCATCGTCCCGCTCGGTTCGCTCGGCGAGGCGGCGACGCTCAGCTTCGACGAGAAGATCGCGATCCTGCGCACGCTGGTCGTGGCACTCGGCGAGCGCGCGCCGGTGATCCCGGGCATCGCCGCGCTGTCCACCGCCGAGGCCGTGCGTCTCGCCCGCGAGGCGAAGGCGAGCGGCTGCCGCGGCCTCATGGTGCTGCCGCCGTACGTCTACTCGACCGACTGGCGCGAGATGGGCGCACATATGCGTGCAGTGATCGAGGCGACCGACCTGCCGTGCATGATCTACAACAACCCGATCGCGTACAAAACCGATTTCTCGCCGGCGCAGATTGCCGAACTCGCCAAGCAATATCCGAACGTGCAGGCGGTGAAGGAATCCTCGGGCGACGTGCGCCGCTTCGCGGCGATCAAGAGTCTCGTCGGCGACCGTCTCGAATTGCTGGTCGGCATGGACGATGCGATCGTCGAAGGCATCGCGATGGGCGCGACCGGCTGGATCGCCGGCCTGGTCAACGCCTATCCCAAGGAGTCGGTCAAACTGTTCGAGCTCGCGCGTGACGGCGGGTCCAAGGCCGCAGCCGAACTCTATGCCTGGTTCCTGCCGCTGCTGCGCCTCGACACCGTGCCGAAATTCGTGCAGTTGATCAAACTCGTGCAGGAGAAGGTCGGCATGGGCAGCGAGCGCGTGCGCGCACCACGCCTCGTGCTCGAAGGCGCCGAGCGCGCCGCTGCGCTCGCGGTGATCGACCACGCCATCTCGACGAAACCGAAGCCCTGACATGAAAACGTTCGAACCTGTCCTGATCGCCGGAGCCTGGCGCGCGTCGCAGGATGCGCGTGCAAGCTTCTGCGCCTTCGATCCGACTACAGGTGAAGAGACCGGCCACGAATTTCCGCTCAGCGGTGCCGCCGACATCGAGGCTGCACTCGTCGCTGCGAGCGAAGCCGCCGTTGAGCTGGCGGCCTGCGAACCGGAGCGCATCGCCGCGTTCCTCGACGCCTACGCGGCGGCAATAGAAGCCGATGCGGAAACCCTGGTGAACCTCGCCCACACCGAAACCGGGCTGCCGCGCGAGCCGCGCCTGGCGAAGGTCGAGCTGCCGCGCACGACGAACCAACTGCGCCAGGCCGCGCAGGCCGTGCGCACGAGTTCGTGGACGCAGCCGACGATCGACACGCAAGCTGGCCTGCGTTCGCATTTCGCACCGCTGGCCAAGCCGGTAGTCGTGTTCGGGCCGAACAACTTTCCGTTCGCGTTCAACGCCGTCGCCGGCAGCGATTTCGCCTCGGCGATCGCCGCGCAAAACGCGGTGATCGCAAAAGCGCATCCCTCGCATCCGGCGACGAGCAAGCGCCTGGCCAGCCTCGCCCATCGCGCGGCAATCGAAAATGGGCTGCCCGCGGCGAGCGTGCAGATGTTGTACGACTTCGATCACGCACTCGGCGCACGCCTCGCCGCCGACGCGCGCATCGGCGCGATCGGCTTCACCGGCAGCCGCGCAGGCGGGCTTGCGCTCAAGGCCGCAGCCGACGCAGGCGGCGTGCCGATCTACGCGGAGATGTCGAGCGTGAACCCGGTGTTCCTGCTGCCCGGTGCGCTGGCCGAGCGCCGCGCCGAGCTGGCTCAGGAATTCTTCGCCTCGTGCACTCTGGGCAGCGGCCAGTTCTGTACCAATCCGGGCATCGTCGTCGTCCCGCAAGGCGCGCACGGCGACGCCTTCGTCGCCGCGGCGAGCAGGCTGTTCGCCGATGCGCCCGCGGGCGTACTGTTCTCGCAGGGCGTGCTTACCCAGTTCCGTCGCGGGCTGTCGACACTGGCCGATGCCGGCGCGCAGGTGCTCGCGCACGGCAAGGACAGTGCCGAACCGGGCTATCGCCAGGCACCGGTCCTTCTCGGCGTCGAGGCGCGGCAATTTCTCGCCGCCGCGCAGGTGCTGCAGACCGAGGTGTTCGGCGCGGCCAGCCTGATCGTGCGCGCGGACGGCACTGCCGAGATGGTCGCGATCGCGCGCGCGCTCGACGGCAACCTCACTGGCACATTGTATACAAGTAAAAAAGGCGGCATCGACGACGCGGCCGCCGCGCAGGTCGCGTATGCGCTGCGTCCGCGCGTCGGCCGTCTGATCGGCAACAAGATGCCGACCGGCGTCACGGTCAGCGCGGCGATGAACCACGGCGGCCCGTATCCGAGCACGAGCCATTCGGGCTTCAGCGCGGTCGGCATGCCGGGCGCAATCCGCCGCTTCGCCGCGCTGCACAGTTACGACAACGTGCCGCCGCATTTGCTGCCTGAGGACCTGTGCGATGCGAATCCGCGCGGGCTGCAGCGTCTGGTCGACGGAATTTGGGCGACGGGCAGCATTGGCGCGGAGAAGAACCCGTGAGCGCGCAGATCGGACATCTGACCAATGCGGAGGCCGAGGCGCGGCTCGTGCCATGGACGCGCCTGGCTGCGCCGATCGCAGGCGCCGAATACGAAGCGCGCATCGAACGCGCCCGCGCGCTGCTGCACGAGCGAGGCGCCGACGCGCTGCTGATCACCGCCGGCGCTTCGCTGCGCTATTTCTGCGGCGTGGCCTGGGGCGCGAGCGAGCGCCTCGTCACGCTGCTGATCATGCCGGCCGGCGAGCCGATCGCGATCTGCCCCGGCTTCGAAGCGGCGACGTTGCAGCATGTGCTGACGATCCCCGCGCAGATCCGGCTGTGGGAGGAACACGAGAATCCCTACGCGCTGGTCGCCGCCGCAATGAGCGAGCGCGGCGCGCGTTCGCTCGCGCTCGATCCGGCGGCACCGTTCTTCGCCTATGCCGGACTGCGCGCCACTCTCGACACGCACACGATCGTCACTGCGCAGGCGATCGTCGACGGCTGCCGCGCGCGCAAGTCGCCGGCCGAACTCGCACTGATGCAGCAGGCCTGCGACGTGACCCTGCACGTGCACAAGCTTGCGGCCGGGCTGGTGCGCGAAGGCATCACCACGACCGAGCTGAAATACTTCATCGACCGCGCCCACCGGCGTCTCGGCGCGGACAACGGCTCGACCTTCTGCATCGTCCAGTTCGGTGAGGCGACAGCGCATCCGCACGGCATTCCCGGCGAACAGCGCCTGCGCGAGAAC
>NZ_DASVOK010000338.1:0-3816 GCF_036383415.1 Rudaea sp.
CGAGGAAATCCTTGCCGCGGAATTCGAACTTGGCCACGAGCCAGGCCGCAGCGACGCCGAACAGCGTGTTGAGCAACACCGCGATCGTGGCAGTCTTCAGCGTCAGCCAGATCGCCGAGAGCGAATCCGGGTCGGCCAGTGCGGCGAAGTAGGTCTTGATGCCGCCGGCGAACGCCTGCACGAACACGACGATCAGCGGCAGCAGCAGGAACACGACGAGGAACGCGAAGGTGAAGCCGATCAGCAGCCAGCGCACCGACAGCGGCTCGGCAGTGGCGGAACGGAACGGACGATGCACGGTCGCCATGGTGCTCATGTCGCCTTCCTTTCCGAACGCCGTACCCAGGCCTGCAGCAGGTTGATGCCGAACAGGATCGCGAACGACAGCGCGAGCATCGCCGCCGCGATCGCCGTCGCCGCGCCGATTTCGTGTTGGTCGAGATTGATCGCGATCAGCAGCGGCGCGATCTGGGTCAGGTTCGGCAGGTTGCCGGCGATGAAGATGATCGAGCCGTATTCACCGACCGCTCGCGCGAACGCGAGCGCCGTGCCGGTCAACAGCGCCGGTTGCAGCGCCGGGAAGACGATGCGCGACACCGCCTGCCAGCGCGTTGCGCCGAGCGTCGCCGCGGCTTCTTCGTACTGTTTGTCGATCTGTTCGAGCACGGGTTCGAGCGTGCGCACGACGAACGGCAGGCTGATGAAGGTCATCGCGACGATCACGCCGAGCTGGGTGTAGGCGACCTTGATGCCGAGCGCTTCGAGCGGCACGCCGAGCCAGCCCTGGCCCGGACTCGGTACGGTCGGTACTGAGTAGAGCGCGGTCAGTGCAATGCCGGCGACCGCAGTCGGAAGTGCGAACGGCAGATCGATCATCGCCTGCAGCGCGCGCTTGCCGGGGAAGTCGTAGCGCACGAACGTCCAGGCGATCAGGCTGCCGAACACCGCATTGATCGCGGCCGCGACGAGCGCGCCGCCGAAACTGAGCTTGAGCGCATTGATCACCTGCGAGGTGTTGAGCACTTTCCAGATGCCAGCGGGACCAAGGCCGGCCGCCTTGATCGCGAGCGCGGCCAGCGGAATCAGCACGATCAGCGACAGATAGCTCAGGGTGAAGCCGAGTGTCAGGCCGAAGCCCGGCATCGCGCGTCGGCGCGAGGGCGCGCGGCTCAGCTGCGGGATCGCGATCGTGCCCATGCCTACCTTACTTCTTGTCGTAGATCTGGTCGAATACGCCGCCGTCGCCGAAGAACTTCGGCTGCGCGGCCTTCCAGCCGCCGAACTGCGCGATCGTGGTCAGGTCGATCTTCGGGAAGCTCGATGCGTACTTCGCAGATACCGTCGGATCGAGCGGACGGTAGTGGTTCTTCGCGATGATCTCCTGCGCCTCGGGCGTGTAGAGAAATTTCAGATACGCCTCCGCGATTTTCTCGGTGCCGTGCCTCTTCGCATTCTTGTCGACCACTGCGACCGGCGGCTGGGCGAGGATCGAACTCGACGGCACGACGATGTCGAACTTGTCCGCGCCGAACTCGGCCGACGCCAGGTAGGCCTCGTTCTCCCACGCGATCAGCACGTCGCCGAGGCCACGCTGGGCAAAGGTGACCGTCGAGCCGCGCGCACCGGTGTCGAGCACGGGCACGTTCTTGTAGAGCTGGCCTATCCACGCGCGCGCCTTGGTGTCGTCGTTGGCGTTCTGCTTGAGCGCGTACGCGTACGCGGCGAGGAAGTTCCAGCGCGCGCCGGCCGAGGTCTTCGGGTTCGGCGTGATCACGGCGATGCCGGGCTTGACCAGGTCGCCCCAGTCCTTGATGCCTTTGGGATTGCCCTTGCGCACGAGCAGGACGATGGTCGAGCTGTACGGCGTCGAGTCGCCCGGCAGACGTTTCTGCCAGTCGGCCGGCAGCAGGCCCTTGTCGGCGAGCACGTCGATGTCGGAGGCGATGCCGAGCGTGGCCACGTCGGCCTCGAGCCCATCGATGATCTTGCGCGACTGCGCGGAGGAGCCGCCATGCGACTGCTTGATCGTCACTTCCTCGCCGTTCTTCGCCTTCCAGTCGGTGACAAACTTCTCGTTGAGCTGGACGTAGAGCTCACGCGTGGGGTCATAGGACACGTTGAGCAGTTCCGCAGCCTGCGCGGTGCCGGCAAGCGCCCCGAGCGCAGCCAGGGCCAGGGCCAGGATGTATCGTTTCATCGGCACCCCTATCTGAATGACTGGTGGACAGGGTAACGGAACGCCCTTGCACCGCAATATGCGCGAACGCATATGCTTATCGCACCGGCGACTTTGCGCGCCCGCGCGTTGGTTTTCCGTTAGCGGGTCGATCGGCGCTAAGCGCCGGATAAACAAGGGTGATTTCCGCCCGCACGGGGCCGGCTTCGAAAGTCCGCATTCAGCTTGGTTACGCTTAACTATGCACGCAGGTTCGCAACATCCGGAGAGGGGGCCGTCGCAGAGCCATGAGCAACCGCCGCGCTGCTCCCGAACCGACTCGTGAACCCGACCTTCCACTGCTCGCGCAACGCAAAGGAGCGTTCGCCATGACCATGTACAAACCTGTCGCCGTGCTGCTCGCCGGATTGCTGATCGCCGGCACGGGTTTCGCCCAGCCGGCGCCGGACTATTCCAACGACAGCCCGGGCTACGACAACGATGCTTCCAGCACCGCCGTCGACCCGCCCACGCGCGTCGCGCGCCTGTCGCTCGTCAACGGCGCGGTGAGCTTTTCGCCGGCCGGCGAGGACAACTGGGTCCAGGCTGAAATCAACCGCCCGCTGATCTCGGGCGACAAGCTGTGGACCGACCGCAGCGCCCGCGCCGAACTGCAGATTGGTTCCTCCGCGATCCGCGTCGACAGCCAGTCGAACTTCCACTTCCTCAACCTCGACGACAACATGGCGCAGATCGAGCTGACCGAAGGCACGCTCAATCTGCGCGTGCGTCGCATCTACGACGGCCAGACCTACGAGGTCGACACGCCCACGCTCGCCTTCGTCATCAACCGCGTCGGCGAATACCGCATCGACGTCGCCCCGGACGGCAACGGCACCATCGTCACCGCGTTCCACGGCGGCGGCGATGCCTACGGCGAGGCCGGCGCGCGCTTCCGCATCGAGGAAGGCCAGTCGATCCGTTTCAATGATCCACAGCTGCGCGACTACGCCAGCAACGGCGTGCCGAACCCCGACGCCTTCGACCGCTTCTGCTTCGAGCGTGACGGGCGGTGGGACAACTCGCGCTCGCGCCAGTACGTCTCCGAAGACGTGATCGGCTACGACGACCTCGACAGCAACGGCAGCTGGGATACCTCGCCCGACTACGGCAACGTCTGGTATCCGAGCCAGGTCGCGGTCGGCTGGACGCCGTACAGCTACGGCCGCTGGAGCTGGGTCGGCGCCTACGGCTGGACCTGGGTCGACTCTTCGCCTTGGGGCTTCGCGCCGTTCCACTACGGTCGCTGGGCCTACATCGGCAACCGCTGGGGCTGGTGCCCGGGTCCGGCGCGCGAGCGTCCGTACTATGCACCCGCGCTTGTCGCCTTCGTCGGCGGCGGCGGTGCACGACTGTCGTTCAGCGTCGGCGGCCCGGTCGGCTGGTTCCCGCTTGGCCCGCGCGACGTCTACGTGCCGAGCTATCGCGTAAGTCGCAACTACTTCACCAACGTCAACATCCACAACACTACGATCAACAACGTCACGATCAACAACTTCTACGGCGGCTACCAGCGCGGCAACCTCGACTACGGCCGCATCAACTACGCCAACCGCAACGTCGCCAACGCGGTTGTCGCCGTGCGCGGCGACGTCTTCACC
>NZ_DASVOK010000339.1:0-5651 GCF_036383415.1 Rudaea sp.
TCGTCGACGAAGGCGCGGCCGCTTCTGTCGATCTGCTCTTCATCGACCTTGACCGCTTCAAGGATATCAACGACTCGTTTGGCCACGCGGCGGGCGATGAAGTGCTGCGTGTCATCGGCGAGCGTCTTTCCGACATGTTTATCGAAGGCGCCCATGTTTCGCGCATCGGCGGTGACGAATTCGTAATTTTCCTCGTCGACGCCCCCGAGGGCGAGGCCGCGCGCGTCGCGCGCGACGTCATAATACGCATGCGCGAGGCAATTCAGACGCCGTGCGTGCGGGCCTCGGTGGGCGCGAGCATCGGCGTGGCGCGCTACCCCGTGTCAGCATCGAATGCGGGCGAGCTGCTGCGTAATGCGGACACCGCGATGTATCACGCGAAGCGCGCGGGCGGTTCGCATGTGTGGTCGTTTGGCAAGGAGGACGCGCAGCGCCTCTCGCATCGTCGGCGGCTGCGCGCGGATCTAAAGAGCGCGAGCGCCGCGCGACAGTTCGAACTGCACTACCAGCCACAACTGGACCTGCATAGTGGCCGCGTCTACGGAGCCGAGGCGCTTCTGCGATGGAACCATCCGCAACTGGGGCTGCTCACGCCGGCCGACTTCCTCGACGTGCTGCTTGAATCACCGGCCAACGAGGCGACGGGCGACTGGCTAATTCGCCTTGCGTTGCGCCAGGCGTCGAAATGGCAGGCGGCGAACCGCATGCCGTTCAAGGTCGCCGTCAATCTCTCGGCCACGACGATCCAGAACTGCGATCTCGCCGCACTGGTTTCTGAGGCGGCCGAGGCAGCCGGCGTATGCGCTTCCGCACTCGACATCGAGGTGACGGAGACGGTCGTCATGAGCGACTTCGCCGCCGCGTCGCGCGCGCTTTCGGCTGTACGAAGGCTCGGCGTGACCGTCTCGCTCGACGATTTCGGCACCGGCTACTCCAGCCTCGCATACCTCACACGGCTGCCTGTCGATCGCATCAAGATCGACAAGTCGTTCGTGCAGGAGCTCACTGTTAAGGAGACCTGTCACCGGGCACGCGCGATGGTCGAAGCGATGGTGGCGCTCGCGCGCGCGCTGGGCATGAGAACGGTCGCAGAAGGCATCGAGACCGAAACGCAATTCGTCCTCGTCAAAGAACTCGGTTGCGATGCTGTGCAGGGATATTTCATTGGCAAGCCGGGGTCGGCAGCGCGCATCGAACCTTACGCCGAGCCACGGTTCGGGCCGGCTGGAGCTTCGTCGTTGCACGACGCGGGAAGCGGATCGCGCTAGCGGTCAACACGCAGCCGCTCGGCGGCTTCGTTAGCGATGTCACTACAGCCTCCCGTTCGCAAGCAACAATGGAACGGCTGCCCGCGTTCTGTTCGCACAGGTACTCGAACAGCGACGACAGCGCGGCGAGCTTGCGCCGGATCGTGGCGCCCGACAGCGTCCGGTCCTCGAGCGTCTTGCGCCAGGCGAGCACGTGCGCGCGGGTGACCACGCGAAATTCGTCCGTAAGCGCTAAATAGAACACACCTATCATCGTCGGTGTTTAAGGGTGACGATTGCGTCCGCAACCTACATTGCGGACGCAAACCATGAACGACGACGAGTCTGATTTTCTGCCACTGCGGGTCATTCGAGAATCGCCACAGCGCGATCGCGAGGCGCCATGCTACTGGGACGATCGCGATGCGCCGCGCGCGGCGATTCGGCCCTGTGCCCTGCCTGCGCTCGTTGAACCGCTGCGTCAGTGCAATCTCAGACTGGTAACGGATCCAGCACCACGCCATCTCGATCGATAGCGCGCGCACGCGCCGGATGCCGTGCCTGCTAATCCCTTGGTCCACCTGGCCCTCGCCGCTGTCGTAGGGTTGCGGAACCAGCCCTACGCAGTCGCCGACTTCGCGCGTCAGGCTGGCAACGCGAAACTCGAAATCGCTTCACGCAACACGCCCACCTGATCCTTCAGAGAATGCGCGGCAGCGGCGGCCTGTTCGACCAGCGCCGCGTTCTGCTGCGTGACCTGATCCATTTCGCCGACCGCGCGATTGACCTGCTCGATGCCTGCGCTCTGTTCGCGCGACGCATTGCTGATCTCTTCGAGAATCTCATTCACACGCCGCACCGACTGCACTATTTCGCCCATCGTCGATCCGGCGTCGGCCACCAGCGATGCACCGGCTTCGACCGTATGCGTCGAGGTTTCGATCAACGCCTTGATCTCCTTCGCCGCCGTCGCCGAGCGCTGCGCGAGGCTGCGCACCTCCGCGGCGACGACTGCGAAGCCGCGTCCCTGTTCGCCCGCGCGCGCGGCTTCGACGGCCGCGTTGAGGGCGAGGATATTGGTCTGGAACGCAATGCCGTCGATCACGCCGATGATGTGGCCAATCTGTCGCGAGCTGCTCGTGATTTCGCTCATTGTGCGGACCACGTCGTCGACCACGCGGCTGCCGCGCGTGGCCACGCCGGCGGCTTGGCCAGCGAGGTGCGCGGCATGCAAGGCGCTCTCCGCGTTCTGCTTTACGTTGGCCGTCATCTGGTCCATGCTCGACGCCGTTTCGACGAGCGCGGCGGCCTGTTCCTCGGTGCGCTGCGACAGATCGGCGTTGCCTGCGGCGATTTCCGTCGCACCGATGTTGATGTTGTCGGCGCCCAGACGCACCCGCGAAACGGTCTCGACAAGACCGGCCTGCATGGTCCGCAGCGCGTGCAGCAGGCTGCCGCTGTCGTCCGGCCGAACCGGCACGCGGGTCGCGAGATTGCCGCGCGCCATCAGTTGCGCATGCTCCACCGCCATTTCAAGATCGCCGCCCAGCGAGCGGCGAATGTTGCGCAACACTAGCAGCATCACCACGGTGGCCATCGCGCCAAGCGTGACGGTGATGGCGAGCCAGCGCAGCAGATTGTCGTAGAACGAGTTTTGTACGTCGTCCATGTACATGCCGGTGACGAGGTACCAGTCCCAAGGCGCGAAGCGAATCGCAAAACTCGTCTTGGCGACGGGCTTATCGCTGCCGGGTTTCGCCCACAGATAGTCGACGAAGCCGCCGCCCTTGTGATTGCCGGCGTTGATGATGTCGACGAAGAGATGATTGCCTGCGGGGTCAGTGACTTGTGAGAGGTCCTTGCCGACCATCTCTTTCGCAAAAGGGTGCATCAACATTACAGACTGCGAGTTGTACACGGACACATAGCCGTCCTTGCCGTAACGCATTGCCGCCACCGTGTCGAGTGCCTGCTTTTTGGCTTCGTCTTCCCCAAGCGTATGTTGTTGTGCGAGCGTGTAGAAGCGGTTGACGATGTGGTTAGACTGGTCGATCAGCGCGGCGAGTTGATCCCGGCGATCCAGGATCATCGACGCACGGTTTTGCCATGCACCGAAGCCGCCGATCAGGATGAGGCCGGCCCAAAGGACCGTGATCATTGAGGCTAGTTTCCTGTTCAGAGTCATAGCAGTCTTTTTTACTCTCATTGGGGGCCGCTTTGCAGCGAGTGGCTTGGGTCACCGCGCCTATTTCAGGGAAGGCTCAGGTCTATTGCATCATTGCGAAGCGGGAGGCTGCTGGACTTGGCCTGGCGGATGGCCCCATCGAACGACGGACTCGTCCCATGTGTCGACGGTCGGCCGTTACCAGCCATACGCTGTTCCCATGGCGATATCGGAGCCACCGATCCTCGATCAATTTCGAGAACCACCGCGGCATCCTCTGTGTTGGCTTGGATGGCGGCGGCCCGTCTTGTCATTGCAGTTGAACCGCCCATTTCACCTGTCCTGATTCTCCACGATCGTTTCGACAACGATCAGTCGACGCTATCGGTAAATTCCGGTACCAGATCGAAGAGGTCGCCCACGAGCCCATAATCGGCGACGCTGAAAATCGGCGCCTCCAGATCCTTGTTGATGGCGACGATCACCTTGCTGTCCTTCATGCCCGCGAGATGCTGGATCGCGCCCGAGATACCTACTGCCACATACAGTTGCGGCGCGACGATCTTGCCGGTCTGGCCGACCTGATAGTCGTTCGGCACGAAGCCCGCGTCCACTGCCGCACGCGATGCACCCAGCGCCGCATTCAGCTTGTCAGCCAGCGGCTCGAGAACCTTCGTGTAGTTCTCGCCGTTGCCCAGGCCGCGCCCGCCCGAAACGATGATCTTCGCGGACGTCAGTTCAGGCCGATCCAGCTTCGTCACTTCACGGCTGACGAACTGCGAGATACCCGCGTCCGCGGCGGCTTCGATCTTCTCCACCGTCGCGCTGCCGCCTTCGGCTGCAACCGCGTCGAAGCCCGTCGTGCGTACGGTGATGACCTTGATCGGATCAGCCGACTGCACCGTGGCAATCGCGTTACCCGCGTAGATCGGGCGCTCGAACGTGTCCGCGGAATCGACCGCGGTGATATCGCTGATCTGCGCGACGTCGAGCTTCGCTGCAATACGCGGCGCGATATTCTTGCCGTAGGCGGTGGCCGGCGCGAAGATGTGCGAGTAGTGCTTCGCGATGTTCAGCACCGTTGCTTCGATGTTTTCAGCGAGCCCTGCGGCCAGTTGCGGCGCGTCGGCCAGCAACACTTTGGAAACACCGGCGATCTTCGCCGCCGCATCCGCTGCAGCCTGCGCATTCTGACCTGCGACCAGCACATGAATATCGCCGCCGACTTTCTGCGCGGCTGCAATCGTATGCAGCGTCGCGGCCTTGATCGACGCGTTGTCGTGTTCTGCTATTACAAGATTCACAAGATTCGTCATTTCATTCGTCTCCGTGTGCCGCTCACAGCACCTTGGCTTCGGTCTTCAGCTTCTCGACCAGCGTCTTCACATCCGGCACCTTCACACCGGCGGAGCGCTTGGGCGGCTCGACAACCTTCAGCGTTTTCAGACGCGGCGTGACATCGACGCCCAGGTCTTCAGGCTTGATCGTTTCGAGCGGCTTTTTCTTCGCCTTCATGATGTTCGGCAGCGTCACGTAGCGCGGCTCGTTCAGGCGCAGGTCGGTGGTGACCACGGCGGGCAGCGTGAGCGACAGCGTCTCGGCACCGCCATCCACTTCGCGCGAAACCGTTGCCTTGCCATCGGCTACGACAACCTTCGACGCGAACGTTGCCTGCGGCAGGCCAGCGAGTGCGGCAAGCATCTGACCGGTCTGGTTCGAATCGTCGTCGATGGCCTGCTTGCCGAGAATCACCAGTTGCGGCTGCTCCTTGTCGACCAGCGCCTTGAGCAGCTTGGCGACCGCCAGCGGCTGCAATTCTTCCGCCGACTCGATCAGGATCGCGCGGTCCGCGCCGATGGCGAGCGCCGTGCGCAGCGTTTCCTGCGATTGTGTGACACCGGCCGACACCGCGATCACCTCGGTCGCCACGCCTGCTTCTTTCAGACGCACCGCTTCTTCAACCGCGATTTCGTCGAACGGATTCATCGACATCTTCACGTTGGCAATGTCGACGCCCGTGCCGTCCGACTTGACTCGGACCTTCACGTTGAAATCGACCACTCTCTTGACTGGCACCAATACTTTCACATCGTCTCCTAAAACCCAGCCCTTTCAAGGTCTTTGTGCGTCAAACCTGGTAACCTGGCGGCCTGTTCAAGGACGGCGGGTACGAAGGAATGTTTGACGAGGTGATGAAGCGTTTCGAGCAGCAGGCACCAGTATGCGTAATGGCACGCCTG
>NZ_DASVOK010000340.1:0-25095 GCF_036383415.1 Rudaea sp.
AATATCGCCAATGCCGACATGGTCGGCCACACCGGCAAGCTCGACGCGGCGATCAAGGCGGCCGAGGCCGTCGACGCGGCGCTTGCCAAGATTCTTGCCGCGATTCTCGATGCCGGCGGCGAAATGCTGATCAGCGCCGACCATGGCAATTTCGAGCAGATGCTCGACGCGAACGGCGTGCCGCACACCCAGCACACGGTCGGACCGGTGCCGCTGGTCTACGTCGGTCGCAAGGCGACGCTCGAGCACGGCGCGTTGCGCGATCTCGCGCCGACCGCGCTGGCATTGATGGGATTGCCGCAGCCGGCGGAGATGACGGGTCATTCACTGGTCCGCTTCGCTTGAATTGGGTTTTCCTGTTCCGCGCCCGGTCGTCTCGAGCCGCGGCAGCCGTCGTATTGGCGATCGCGAGCCTGCTCGGCATGGGCCAAGTCCACGCGCAGAGCAGCGACGAAGTCCAGCGCGTCGCGCAGGAAACGCAAACCAGGCAGAAGCTCGACTCGGTCCGCGTCGAGATCAGGAAAATCGTCGATGCGCAGAAGGAAACCGGCGCGCAGAAGGACGCCGCTGTCGCTGCGTTGCGCGATCAGGATCTCAAGGTTGCGGCTGCGGCAAAGGAACTGCGTTCGATCGAGCAGAAGCTCGTCGGCCAGCAGGACAAGCTGGCCGAGCTGGAAGCGCGGCGCGATGCGCTCAACGTCAAGCTCAGCGCGCAGCGCGAAACCCTCGCGGCGCTGCTGCGCTCCGCCTACGTCGTCGGTCGCGGCGAGGAACTGAAGTTGCTGCTCGCGCAGGAAGACGTAGCGAAGATCGGCCGCACGCTCGAATACTTTCATTACTTCGAGCGCGCGCGCGTCGCCCAGATCGAGGCGCTGCTCAAGGATCTCGATGCGCTGGCCCAGGTGCACAAGGCGATCGATGACGAGACCGCGCAGCTTTCCGCGACGCGCGCGCAGCGTGCCGACGAAGCGAAGCAACTCGATGCCGAGCGCGCGCAGCGCGCGCAGGTGCTGGTCGATCTCGACAAGCAGCTCAAGGACGACCAGGCGCGCCTCGCCGCGCTCGGTCAGGACGAAAAGGAACTCTCCGACTTGCTTGCCAAGCTGCGCGACGTGTTCGCCGACATCCCGAAACAGCTCGCCGGCGCGGAACCGTTCGCCTCGCTGCGCGGTCGATTGAACTGGCCGGTGCGCGGCAGGCTGGTGTCGGGTTTCGGCGCGCGCTCCGGCGAGCGCGTCAGCAGTGGCATCGTGATCGCCGCGGCGGACGGCGCGGAAGTGCACGCGGTGTCGCATGGACGTGTCGTGTTCGCCGACTGGATGCGCGGCTTCGGTCTGCTGCTGATCGTCGATCATGGCGACGGATATTTGAGTCTGTACGGCTACAACGAGACCCTGCTCAAGGATGTCGGCGACTGGGTCAATGCGAATGAAGCCGTCGCGACCAGCGGCAGCACGGGCGGGCAGAAGATGCCGGGCGCGTACTTCGAACTGCGCGCGCAGGGCAAGCCGGTCGATCCGCGCGGCTGGCTCAAGCCTTGATTGCGGGCCACGCCATCCCATTGATAGAAGATGTACGCTGTTTGCCGTCGTTTCAGCAAAAACGGAAATGACGGACTCCACGGGATTATTTCCATGAACAAACTTGTCGCCGTCACCTTCGCCCTCGTCGCGGGCATTTCCCTCGCGCGCGCCGACGAGGCCAAGCCCGATGCGCCGCCCGTGCCGGTCGACGAGGCGACGAAAAAGACCACGGTCGACATCAACGACGTGCGCCAGTTCGCCGCGGTGTTCGCCCTGGTCAAGCAGGCCTATGTCGAGCCGGTCGACGACAAGACCCTGTTGCAGTCGGCGGTCAAGGGCCTGCTCGCCAACCTCGATCCGCACAGCGAATACCTCGACGAGAAGGCGATGACCGAGCTGTCCGAGGACACCACCGGCAGCTACAACGGCCTCGGCATCGAAGTGCTCACGATCGAAGGCACGCTGCGCGTGGTCGCGCCGATCGACGACTCGCCGGCGGAGCGCGGCGGCATCAAGGCCGGCGACATCATCGTGCGCATCGACGGCAAGCCGATCACCAGCGAGAACGCGAGCGAAGCCTCGAATCTGCTGCGCGGCAAGGCCGGTTCGCAGGTGACGCTCGGCGTCGTGCACGAGGGCGCGAGCGCGCCGGTCGAGATCAAGCTAACGCGTGAACCGATCCGCGTCGCCAGCGTGCGCACGCGCTGGATCGAACCGGGTTACGTCTATCTGCGCATCGCCCAGTTCCAGGAGGACACCGGCGGCGAGGTCAAGCGCAAGCTGGCCAAGCTGCGCGACAAGAACCAGCCGGTCAAGGGCCTGGTCCTCGACCTGCGCAGCAATCCGGGCGGCCTGCTCACCTCGGCCGTGGAAGTGAGCGACGACTTCCTCGACTCGGGCCTCATCGTCACCACGAAAGGGCGGCTCAAGCAATCCGACCTCGCCTTCAACGCGACGCGCGGCGACCTGATCGACGGCGCGCCCATCGTCGTGCTTGCCGACAACGGCACCGCCTCGGCCGCCGAGATCGTCGCCGGCGCGCTCAAGGACAACCACCGCGCGCTGATTATGGGCCGGCGCACATTCGGCAAGGGCTCGGTGCAGACCGTGCTACCGCTCGACGAGACGCACGCGATCAAACTCACGACCGCGCGCTACTACACGCCGAGTGGTGTTTCGATCCAGGCCGCGGGCATCCAGCCCGACATCGAGCTCGGCGACCTCAAGCTCGTCGCGCGCGACCTGCCGCCGAGCTACATCACCGGAGAGCGCGATCTGCCCAACCATCTCAAGGGAACGAACGAAAAGGATGGCGCAGACGGAAGCAAGCCAGCTGCTACCGCCCGCGGGGAAGCCAGCGACGACTACGCGCTCAGCGAAGCGCTGAATGTGCTCAAGGGCCTCGCGCTGCAGCGCAAGCCGGCGTCGGCCGCTGTCGAGAAGAAAGGCTGAGGCTCGCCGCGCCGCGCCGGATTTCGGGCCGGGGAACTTCGCCGCGCAAGCCTGCGGACGAGGGCGGACGAATCGGTCCGCCCGCGCAAATCTTCCTTCTTTGCCCATTGCCCCTTTGTTGCAGCGCTTTTGCAAACTCCGATGAAAACGTTTACATTCCACTGACGAGAGGCTGTAAACGTTTGTAAAAATTGCGCGCATGCGCATCGCATCGCGGTCGTATGCATAGCGCGGGAGGGCGTGAGGGCATGGCGGTAACCATACGGGATGTCGCGCGCGAGGCACGGGTTTCCGTGGCGTCGGTGTCGCGCGCCCTCAACGGTTCTCCCGCGGTCACCGACGAGACGCGCCAGCGCATCGCCAGCATCGCTGCGCGTCTGCGCTACGTGCCACACAGCGCGGCGCGCAGCCTCATCACCAAACGTACCCAGACCGTCGGCGCGCTGCTGCCCGACCTCTACGGCGAATTCTTCTCCGAGCTGATCCGCGGCATCGACCTCGCCGCGCGGGCGAAGGGATTGCACCTGCTCGTCTCCTCCTCGCACGGCGACGCCGTCGAGGCCGCTGCGGCACTGCGCGCGATGCAGGGTCGCGTCGACGGCATGCTAATCCTGTCGCCGCATGTCGACACTGAATTCCTGCGTGCGAACCTGCCCGAATCTACGCCGGCGGTGCTGCTCAATTCCGCACTCAAGAGCAGCCAGTTCGACGTCCTCAACATCGACAATTACGGCGGCGCGCACGCGATGACTCGGCATCTGCTTGATGCGGGTCACGCGAGCGTCGCCTTCGTCAGCGGCCCCGAGGACAACTTCGACGCGCAGCAGCGCGAGCGAGGCTATCGCGAGGCGATGGCCGCATTCGCGCCGAAGGCAGCGGTGAAGGTCGTCGCGGGCGATTTCAGCGAAGAGTCGGGCTACCTGGTCGGACGCACACTAGCAAAGAACGGCAAGCCGCGTGCCGTGTTCGCGGCCAACGACATGATGGCGGTCGGCTGCCTGCGTGCTTTCGCCGAGGCCGGACTGCGCGTGCCGCAGGACGTTGCGCTCGCCGGCTTCGACGACATCCCGATCGCCCGTTACATCACACCGGCGCTCACCACCGTGCGCGTGCGCATCGCCGACCTCGGCCGCAGCGCTCTCGAACGCGTCGCCGCGGCGATCGAAAAACCCGGCCGCGCGCGCCATGCCGCGCAGACACTGGCCTGCGAAGTCGTCGTGCGCGCGAGCAGCGGCAGCGGGAGGACAACGAAACCAGTTTGAACGCGAGACCGCAAGCCACGAGCGGCACATACCAACAAACACGCATCGCTACCTATCCTTGGGAGGAGAACAGATGAAAAAGCCACTGCCCTTGAAGAAAAAGATCCTCGCTTCGCTGATCCGCACCGCCGTCGTCGCCACGGTGGCGATGCCGGCAATGAGTTGGGCGCAGTCGTCCGATGCCGGTGTGCGCGGCAAGGCACCGCCGCAGATGCAGGTCACAGCCAAGAATCTCGATACCGGTTTGCGTCGCACGACCATGAGCAGCGCGGATGGAAGCTATGCGCTGGTCGCGTTGCCGCCTGGCAGATATCAGATTGATGCGGGACCAGGTACGGAAAAAACGATCACTCTGACCGTCGCCTCGACAGCCTCGTTGGACTTCGCTGCACCGGGCGCCGCAGGCACCGCGGCGGCGGCCGCCACATTGGAGGGCATCACTGTCACCGGCAACGTATTGCCGGAAGTGAAAACCTCAGAAATCGGCAGCACAGTGTCTCTGCGTCAGATCAGCACAATCCCGCAGACCACACGCAACTTCCTCGAGTTCGCCGACACCGTGCCCGGCATGCAGTTCTCGGTGGACCCGAAAGGCCAGACCTCCCTGCGCGCTGGCGTGCAGACGACCAGCGCGATCAACGTGTACATCGACGGCGTCGGTCAGAAAAGCTACGTGCTCGCCGGTGGCGTAGCGGGTCAGAACCAGAGTCAAGGCAATCCGTTCCCGCAGCTAGCGATCGGCGAATACAAGGTCATCACGTCGAACTACAAGGCCGAATTCGACCAGGTTGGCAGCGCTGCGATCGTCGCCCAGACCAAGTCGGGAACGAATGAGTTCCATGGCGAAGTGTTCGGCACGCACACCGAAGAAGACTGGCGCAAATCGACGCCCGCAGAAGTGGTCACTGGCACCAAGACAAAATCATACGACGATGAATTTGGTTTCGCTGTCGGCGGCCCGATCATCCAGGACCAGATGCATTTCTTCTTCACCTACGAGGGCAAGAATTATTCGACGCCGACGCCGGTCATCTTGCCAGGCGATGTCCCTTCTGCCTGGGCGAGCTATCTTCCGGCCAATGTGCGCAGCCAGTTCGGGCCTGCGGCCAATCCGTTCACCGAAGACCTCTACTTCGGAAAAATCGACTGGGAAATCACCGATCGTGACCGCCTCGAGCTGTCGGGCAAACTTCGTCAAGAGGCCGGCATCAAGGGTGTCGGCGGCACGACTGCGGCATCAGCCGCATCGGTCAATAATAATACCGACCGTCGCTACGACCTCCGTTGGCAGCACTCCGCAGATGCGTGGACCAACGAACTGCTGTTGACGTACGAGAATGCGCTGTTCAATCCTTCTGCGATCAATGGTGGCGCGAATTCAATCGTCTACAACTACATCAAGCCGAGCGGCGGCGACGAGACCATACTGAATGCGGGCAACGCGTCGGCATTGTCGGTACAGCACAAGGGCCAGAAAGGCCCTGCGATTCAGGACGATCTGACCTTGAATGCGTTGCAATGGAATGGCGACCATGTGATCAAGATGGGTTTCAAGTACAAGAAGGTCGACTTGACCCAAAGCGAAAACGATAGCCTCGTTCCCACGTTCTACTACGATGTGACACCGACCGGTCTCGGCGACCCCTACAAGGTTACGTTCAATACACCTTTCGTCGGCGGTACGCCTTCGGTGACGTCGAAGGACAAGCAATACGGCGCCTACATTCAGGATGACTGGGCGGTCAACGATCATCTGACCTTGAACCTTGGTGTGCGCTGGGACTATGAGGACAACGCGGCATATACCGACTTCGTGACCCCGCAGGCATGGGTCGATGCATTCAACAAACCCGATCCTCGTGCTACCAATGGCCAGACCTACATGCAAACGTTGGCGGCGGCGGGTGTCAACCTCAATGATTACATCAGCAACGGCCACAATCGCAGCATGCCCAAGAACATGTGGCAGCCGCGTCTGGGCTTCTCATACGACTTGAACGGCGATGAAGAGCACGTGATCTTCGGCGGTGCGGGCCGCAGCTATGATCGCAACCTCTACGACTATCTTGGCCTCGAGTACACGAAGAGCGCGCTGTCGTTCAATCAGATCAATTTCAACACGACGACGCGTCCGTGCCCTGCCGGTTCGACCTGCATACCGTTCAATTCGAACTATCTGAGCGGCCCCGCCGCGCTCGCCGGTCTTGTCACGCCCGGTGTCCGCACCGGCGAAATCGACATCATGAGCAACAATCTCAAGGCGCCATATTCCGATCAATTCAGCATCGGCATGCGCAACAAGGTTGGCGACTGGAACACGAGTGCGACGCTCGCGCGCATCGTCAGCAAGGACGGGTTCTATTTCACGCTCGGCAATCGCGATGCCAGATCGCCGGGCAAATACCTCACGCAGACAGGCAGCTATCCGTGGGACGGCTCACCACCGGGATTTGGCAACCTGATCATTGGCCAGAATGGACTGGAAACCAAGACAACGCAGTTGCTGTTGTCGGTTGAGAAACCCTACACCAAGGACTCGGGTTGGAGCGCGAACATCTCGTATACCTACACCGACGGCAAGTCGAACGGCTTCAACAACATCAGCGATGAGCATTACTTCTGGACGTATCCGAATATCGCCAATTCGCCATTCATTGTCTCGAACGGTGCGCCGAAGCATCGTCTTGTTGCGGTCGGGTCGATGGATGTGCCGTGGGATGTCACGTTGACCGGCAAGCTGACGCTGGCGACGACGCTGCCGCATCAGGGAGATTCGGTGAATCCGAACGATCCGAATCCACCGCCATACGATCACTTTATCTATGGAACCTACAATCCACCCGGGAAAAGTTTTCTGATCGGCGGTCCGATATTCGGCACGCGTCAGTTCGACTTGTCCGCGATCAAGAATTTCGATCTGACCCATGGCATCACGTTCTATACGAAGCTGGACATCATCAACGTGTTCAACTCCATAAATTGGGCCGACAGCGCCGTGCAGGTGTACAGCTGGTATCACAACGGCGCCTTCAGTCCTTCGCCTGGTGGCTATAACCCTTCCGGTGACGTCAATACGCCGATGCGCACATTCAAACTCACCGCGGGCGTGCGCTGGTAGGAAAGGGACTTTTGGCAACATCCGTGTTGCAAAGCCCGCTCCGGCGGGCTTTGTTTTGGCTGTAGATGGAGAATTCCTGATGCGCGCGATTGCGTGCAAAAATAACGCATTGAACTGGAACCGGAATCGAGGGGCATGAGCGAGAATCGCATCAAGAACATCGTCATCGTCGGCGGCGGCAGCGCGGGCTGGATGGCGGCCGCGGCGTTTGCGAAGGTGTTCGACGGCGTCTACTCGATTCGCCTCATCGAATCCGAGGAGATCGGCACGATCGGTGTCGGCGAGGCGACGGTGCCGCATCTGAAGCTGTACAACCAGACGCTGGAAATCAACGAAACCGAATTCATCAAGCAGACCCAGGGCACGTTCAAGCTCGGCATCGAGTTCGTCGACTGGGCGCGACGCGGCGACAAGTACATTCACGGCTTCGGCCAGATCGGCCATGACCACGGCATGCTGCCGTTCCACCAGTACTGGTTGAAGGCCCACAGGCAGGGCATGGCGAGTGGCCTCGACGATTATTCGCTCAACGCCGCGGCCTCGCTGAAAGGCAAGTTCATGACCTCGGCGCGCGACGTGAAAGAACACTCGCCGCTGGCGAACATCGCCTACGCGTATCACTTCGATGCGGGCCTCTATGCAAAATTCCTGCGCAACTACGCCGAGGCGCGCGGCGTGCGCCGTACCGAGGGCAAGGTCACGCAGGTGATCCAGCGGCCGGAGGATGGTTACATCGATGCGGTGGTGATGGAGAACGGCGAGCGCATCGACGGTGATTTGTTCATCGACTGCTCGGGTTTCCGCGGCCTGCTGATCGAGCAGACCTTGAAGGCCGGCTACGAGGACTGGTCGCACTGGCTGCCGTGCAACAGCGCGGTTGCCGCGCCGTGCGAGAACGTCGGTCCGCCGACACCGTTCGTACGCTGCACGGCGCGCGAAGCGGGCTGGACGTGGCGTATTCCGCTGCAGCATCGCACCGGCAATGGCTACGTGTACTCGAACCAGTACATCAGCGACGACGAGGCCGCGTCGAACCTGCTTGGCTGGCTCGACGGCCGCGCACTCGGCAATCCGCGCGTGCTGCGCTTCACGCCGGGGCAGCGCAAAAAGTGCTGGGACAAGAACGTGGTTGCGATCGGTCTCTCCAGCGGCTTTCTCGAACCGCTCGAATCGACCAGCATCTTCCTGATCCAGTCGGCGATCGCGCGCATCATCAATCTGTTCCCCGATGAAGGGTTCAGCGACGTGATCCGCGAGCGCTACAACGCGCAGGCCGCGTTCGAGATCGAGCGCATCCGCGACTTCATCATCCTGCATTACTGCGCGACCGAACGCGACGACACGCCGTTCTGGAACTACTGCCGCACGATGTCGATTCCCGAGCCGCTGGCCGACAACATCCGCCTGTTCCGCGACTCGGGCCGTTTCTATCGCAACGCCGAGGAAATGTTCGCGCAGCCGAGCTGGGTCGAGGTGATGGTCGGCCAGCGCATCCTGCCCGAGCGCTGGCACCCGATGGTCGACCAGATGCCGCAGACGGAACTCGAGGAGCTCGTCGGCGGCGTGAAGAAGGTGATCGCCAACTGCGTCGAGGTGATGCCGCCGCACCAGGCCTTCATCGATCGCTACTGCAAGGCGCCGCGACCTTGAGGGCGAGTTCTGATGCGGGAACAATCGCACCGTCGCAATGTCAGACCAGCATCGCAATACCCTTCGCGAAGGCGCATGATGCGCCCGCCGCGCCGTTTCCATTCCTTCTGATCGAGTAGCCTTTCGTGAATCCGAGCAAGCCGTTCCGCCGCCTGCGTGTAAACGTTTTCAGCTTCCTCCTCGTCGTTGCCGCGAGCACCTCGAGCCCGCTGTTCGCGAAAGCCCCGTCTGCGCCTGCGGTCGGCGGCGCGCCGATCACCACGTTCCAGTCGCTGCCGAAAGAACAGCAGGCGACGCTCGACGAACTCGAGAAGCGCACGTTCGATTTCTTCATCGCCAGCGCAAATCCGGAAAACGGCCAGGTGCCCGATCACTGGGCGCCAGGGCACGAGAACGATCCCTCGTTCTTCTCCTCGGTCGCCGCGGTCGGCTTCGGTCTGACCGCGTACGGCATCGGTGATGAGCGCGGCTGGATCAAGCGCGACGAAGCGGTGAAACGCACGCTCGCGACGCTGCGCTTCTTCGCCAACGCCAAGCAGAACGAAGAGAAGGACGCGAGCGGCGCGCATGGGTTCTTCTACCACTTTCTCGACATGCACAGCGGTGCTCGCTTCGGGCCGGAGCCGTGGGTCGAATTGTCGTCGGTCGATACGGCGTGGCTGCTTTACGGCGTACTGTTCGCGCAGTCGTACTACGACAAGAACACCAAGGACGAAAAGGAGATCCGCCGACTCGCCGACGACATCTACCGCCGCGTCGACTGGAAATGGTTCAGCGACGGCAATCCGCTTGTGCAAGGCGGATGGACGCCAGAGAACGGCTTCGACTACAACTACTATCGCGGCTTCAGCGAGGCGATCGGTTTGTACATCCTTGCGCTCGGTTCGCCGACGTATGCTTTGGATCAGGCCACCTGGAAGCGCTTTACCCAACCGTTCGACAAGCTCTGGGGCGAATTCCAGGGGCAAACCTATCTCGCCGGCAGTCCCTCCTTCTGGCACCAGTGGGCGTATTCGTGGGTCGATTTCCGCGGCATCCAGGACGAGTACATGCGTGGCAAGGGCATCGATTACTTCGCCAACAGCCAGCGCGCCGCCCTCGCGCAACGTGAGTATGCGATCCACAACCCCATGCAGTGGAAGGACTACGGCGGCAATGTTTGGGGCTTGACCGCGAGCAATGGCCCGCGCGGGCACACGCCGCGCGGCGAGCCTGACCGCTACAAGAACGATCCGAAGCCCTTCTACGGTTACATTGAACGCGGTGCGGGTCTGTCGCGTGCGGCCGTCGACGACGGCACGATCGCGCCGACTGCGGCGGCTGCCTCGATCGCGTTCACGCCGCAGATCGTGGTCCCGACGATCGAGGAAATGAAGCAGCGCTACGGCGACGATCTCTACACGCAATACGGCTTCGTCGACGCGTTCAATCCGAGCTTCACCTTCACCGACCGCGCGGTGCGCACCGGTCGTGTCGTGCCCGACAAAGGCTGGTTTGACGATCTTTACCTAGGCGTCGATCAGGGGCCGATTCTGCTCATGCTCGAGAACTACCGCAGCGGCCTCGTCTGGAAAACGATGCGCAAGAATCCGTATATTCGCGACGGACTCAGGCGCGCCGGATTCAGCGGCGGCTGGCTCGGCAAGTCCACAGAGAAAAAATAGAGGCCGCAACGGCACGCGCCGAAGCTGCCTTGCGGAGGTGTCGTGTCGTCATTCGGGATGGCGGGACTCGCGCGGATCGCGGCATGGGCGACCATGTTCGCGCTTTGCTCCTGCGCGCCCGCCGCGCACGAGACGACGCTGAAGTTGTGGGCGTTCGGCCCCGAGGGCGAGGCGGTCGGCAAACTGCTGCCCGAGTTCGAGCGCGCGCATCCGGGTGTGCATGTCGAGGTGCAGAATCTGCCGCTGACCGCGATGCACGAGAAGCTGCTGACCGCGTTCGCCGGAGACGCGCTGCCCGACCTGTGCCAGCTCGGCAACACCTGGATTCCCGAGTTTGCCACGCTCGGCGCGCTCGAGCCGTTGCAGGTGTACGTCGACAAATCCGACGTCGTGCGCCGCGACGACTATTTCGCCGGCATCTGGGACACGAACATCGTCGACAGCGCGCTCTACGGCGTGTCATGGTATGTCGACACGCGCCTGCTGTTCTATCGCAAGGACCTGCTCGCCGCGGCCGGTTTCGACCACGCGCCGCGCGACTGGGACGAGTGGCGGCGCGCGATGGCGGCGATCAAGCAGAGCCAGGGCGCGGACAAGTACGCGATCTTCCTGCCGCTCAACGAATTCGAGCCGCTGCTCAATCTCGCGATTCAACAAAGCGATCCGTTGCTGCGCGATGAAAACACGCGTGGCAACTTCGAGAGCGAGGGATTTCGCCGTGCATTGGACTTCTATCTCGAAGCCTTTCGCGAACATTGGGCGCCGCCGCTTTCCAACATCCAGGTGCCGAACTACGCGGATGAATTCGGCAAGGGCTACTTCGCGTTCTACGTCACCGGGCCGTGGAACATTGGCGTCTTCAAGCAGCGTCTGCCGGCCGAAGTGCAGGGGCATTGGGGCACCGCGCCATTGCCGGGCGCGAATGGCCCGGGCGGCGGTGCAGCGGGTGGATCGAGCTTCGCGATCTTCCGTGCGTCGAAAAACAAACAGCTCGCGTGGGAGCTGGTCGAATTTCTCTCGCAAATGAAGCAACAGCAGCGCTTCTACTCGCTGACCGGTGACTTGCCCGCGCGACGCAGTGCCTGGGACTTCGTCGAACTAGAAACCGACGAGTTCACCCATGCCTTCCGCGCCCAGCTCGAACTCGTCAAGCCGATGCCGAAGGTGCCCGAATGGGAGCGCATCGCGACCGAGATGCAGCTTGCGGCGGAGCGCGTCGTGCGCGGCGGAGAATCCGCGGACGCGGCATTGCGCGCGCTCGATGCGAAGGTCGACGACGAAATCCTGGCCAAGCGCCGCGCCCTTCTCGCGAGGAAGGTGCGGCAATGAACAGCGAGCGCGCCGCCTGGACCTTCGTCGCACCCGCGCTCGTCGTGCTCGGCGTCTTCCTCGCCCTGCCGGTCTGCGCCGCACTGCTGCTGAGTTTCACCGACTTCGACATCTACGCGCTGGCGAGCCTCGACAACCTGCGTTTCGTCGGCCTCGCAAACTATGTCGACGTGCTGCGCGCGCCGCTGTTCTGGAAAGCGCTGGCCAACACGGTCTGGTTCGTCGTGCTCGCGCTGCCGCTGTCACTGCTGACATCGCTCGGTGCGGCGTTGCTGCTCAATTCGCCGCTCGCGCGCTTCAAGGGCCTGCATCGCACGGCGCTGTTCGCGCCCGTGGTGACGACCGTCGTTGCGGTCGCGATCGTCTGGCGCTACCTGTTCCACACGCGCTATGGCCTGATCAACGACGTGCTCGGCCATCTCGGCATCGGTCCCGTCGACTGGCTTGGCGATCCGCATTGGGCGATGCCCGCGCTCGTGCTGTTCGCGGTGTGGAAGAACTTCGGCTACAACATGATCATCCTGCTTGCCGGGCTACAGGCGATACCGCAGGATTTGTACGAGGCCGCGCGCATCGATGGCGCATCCGCCTGGCGCCGCTTCTGGCACGTCACGCTGCCGGGCCTTAGACCCGTGCTTCTGCTCGTCGCGATCATCACGATCGCAGGCTATTTCCAGTTGTTCGCCGAGCCGTACGTGATGACGCGCGGTGAACCGGAACAGTCCACGGTCAGCGTGCTCTATTTCATGTACGAGGAAGGCTTCAAGTGGTGGAACCTCGGCCGCGCCTGCGCGGTCGCCTTCCTGTTGTTCGCGCTGATCCTCGTCGTCACGCGCATGTTGTTGCGCTTCGTGCGCACGAAGGAAGGCGCATGAATTCGCGCATGGCGAAATGGATCGTCAACGGCCTGCTGGTCGCCGGCACCGTGTTCACGCTGCTGCCGCTCGCGTGGATGCTGTCAGCATCGTTCATGCAGCCGGGTGAGGCGAGCCATGCGCCGCCGCCGCTGCTGCCAGCGCATGCGACGCTCGCCAACTATCACGAGTTGTTCGTGCGTGCGGGCATGGGTCGCTATCTGCTCAACAGCTTCCTGATCGCGAGCGCGATTACGCTCACCTCGCTCGCGTTCAACCTGAGCGCGGGCTACGCCTTCGCCAAGCTGCGCTTCAAAGGCCGCGAGCGGCTGTTCCAGCTCGTGCTCGCAGCGTTGCTCGTGCCGCTGCAGATCGCGATGATGCCGCTGTTCCTGCTGATGAAGTGGCTGCATCTCGTCAACAGCTACGGTGGCGTGATTGTGCCGGCGCTCGCGACCGCGCTCGGCATCTATCTCGTGCGCCAGTATGCGCGCTCGATCCCGACCGACCTGATCGAGGCCGCGCGCATCGACGGCGCCGGCGAATGGACGATCTTCCTGCGCATCGTGCTGCCGCTGCTCAAGCCGATGATCGTCACGCTTGCCGTGCTGACCTTTCTTGCGAGCTGGAACGATTTCATGTGGCCGCTGATCGTGCTCAGCGACCAGGCCTGGCAGATTGCGCCGGTCGCGCTCGCCGGCCTTTCGCGCGAGCACGTGCAGGACAACGAATTGATGATGGCCGGTTCGGTCGTGACGATTCTGCCCGTGCTGCTGCTGTTTCTTTTGCTGCAACGCCAGTATCTGCAAGGTCTGTTGCTCGGGAGCGTGAAGGGATGAGGTTTTTCTTCCGTGTGTTGCTCGCATTGACGATATTTGCTTCGTACGCATACGCCGAAACCAAACCGGCTACCGAAATCGGCACGCTGGCCGGCGCCGCGTATCGCATCGATGTTCCGGCCGACTGGAATCGGCGTGTGGTCGTGTTCTTCCACGGCACATCGGAAACGCCGGTCGCGTATGCGGCGAGCGAGCCGCTCTCGCCGATGTTCCGCCACGTCCTGCAGCGCAAGTACGCTCTGATCCAGTCGGGCTATTCGGCCTGCGGCTGGGCGCTGGAGGAGGCCGAGAAGGACAGCGAACGCCTGCGCCAACACTTCGCCGCGAGCCACGGCAAGCCGGATCAGTTTCTCGTCATGGGCATGTCGATGGGCGGCGCGCTCGTGGCGATGACGATCGAGCAGCAGCCAGGCATCTATGCCGGCGCGCTGTCGCTGTGCGGCGTGCTCGAACCGAGCGATGTCTTGTTCCAACGCGATTTCGCACTCGCCGCGGCCTTCGACTTCTACTTCCCCGGCGTGCTGCCGCCATTCGTGCCGGTACCGGCGGACTATGTCGCGGACAAGCGGATGGTCGCGAAAATCGCCGCGGCGCTCGCGTCGAAACCCGCGGCGATGCAGTCGCTGCTGCGCTGGTACGGTACGGCGACTGCGAAGTCGTTGCCCGACGTGATCGCCGACACGCTGACCGACTTCCGCGACCTGCAGCATCGCGCGCACGGCAATCCGCTCGGCAATGCCGACCTGATCTACGTCAACTCGGGCGACGATGCCGAGCTCAATGCCGGCGTGCACCGCTATCGCGCCGATGCAAACGCGGCTGCGTGGCTGGCGCGCTGGTACACGCCGAGCGGCAAGCTCACGCGACCGTTGCTGGCCGTGCACGACATCGGCGATCCGCTCGTGCCAGCGGCCGGCGCGTTCACCTATGCGCTTACCGCGCAGCGCGCCGGCCATGCCGACAATTTCGTCCAGCAGTACGTCGCGCACGAAGGCCATTGCGTGTTCAAGCCGGATGAAGTCGCGCGTGCGTTCGATCAGCTCGTCGACTGGGTCGATGCGGGCAAGCGGCCTGTACCAGGTGCTTTGCCAGCGCCTGCTGGCGTCCAGACAAAGGAGACGACACGATGAGAAAAAGTGGAATTTTGCGCATCGCCATGCTTGCCGCGGTGTGCGTCGCTTCGCTGCTGGCAGGTTGCGCCGATCTGGCGCGCAAGGCGCCCGTATTGCCGGTCAGCACGACGGGGACGCGCGACGGCGCGGCGTATCGCATCGACATTCCCGCGAACTGGAACCACGAGCTGATCGTCTACTATCACGGCTATCGGCACGAGCCCGTCGTGCATGACAAGAGCAAGCGCATCTGGCCGGCGCTCGATGCCTTGCTGACAAAAGGCTATGCGCTGATCCAGTCGGGCTATTCGCGTGGCGGCTGGGCGATCGAGCAAGGCTATGCGGAAACCGAAGCGTTGCGTCGCGACTTCGTTGCTAGCTACGGCAAGCCCGCGCGCAGCTGGGTGATGGGCGAGTCGATGGGCGGCGCGTTGACCGCGCTCACGATCGAGACACGGCCGGAAACCTACAGCGGCGCGCTGGCGCTGTGCGGCGCGATCGAGCCGTCCAACCGCATCCTCGACAAGGCGTTCGCGCTGCGTGCTGCGTTCGACTATTACTTCCCCGACCTGCTTGGCCCGCTCGTGCCGGTGCCGGACCCGCTACCGGATTACAAAGTGATGAGGCAGCGCATCGCCGATGCGCTCGCGGCCAAGCCGGCTGCGCGCGACGCGCTGCTGCGCCTGTACGGCGTGGCATCGGAGAAAGGTTTTCCGGACATCGTCGCGTTCGTCACCCAGATACTCGGCGAGCTGCAACGGCGCACGCACGGCAATCCGTTCGGCAACGCCGATCTGATCTACACGGGCTCGGGCGATGACTTCGCGCTCAACGATGGCGTCAAGCGTTATCGTCCCGATGCGCAGGCGGCCGCCTACGTCGCACGCTGGTATGCGCCGACCGGCAAGCTGCTGAGACCCATGCTCGCGCTGCACGATACCGGCGATCCGCTTGTGCCGGCGGGCGATGCGTTCGAATATGCGTTGACTGCCGAGCGCGCTGGCCACGGCGAAAACTTCGTGCAGCAATATCTCAACCGCGAAGGTCATTGCGTATTCGAACCGGACGAAATCGCGCGCGCGTTCGGCGAACTCGTCGACTGGGTCGATGCGGGCAAACGGCCGGTGTCAGGCAAGCTGCCTCAATAGCAGGCAAGCTCAACGCCCGTTCAATACCGCGCCGTTGCTCGCGATCACGTCCGCGTAAAGCTTGCCGCTGGCCTTGATCGTGCGCTGCTGCGTGGCGAAGTCCACGTGCACGATGCCGAAGCGTTTGGAAAAGCCCAGCGACCATTCAAGATTGTCGAGCAGCGACCAGGCCATGTAGCCGCGCACATCGCAGCCTTGCGCGATTGCGTCGGAAATGGCCGCAAGGTGCTTACGGAAATAGCTTGCGCGCAGCGGATCATCGACGATGCCATTTTCCGCCTGCGGCGGATCGTAGAACGCCGCGCCGTTTTCGGTAACGTACACGGGCGGATTGCCGTAGCGCTGCCTGATCCAGGTCAGCGTGTCGGTGAGGCCTTGCGCGAACACTTCCCAGCCGGTTTCGGTGTAGGTCGCGTCCTGCTTCACCGGCGCGGCGCGCAGCGGGTAGTTGTTCGCATCGAAGCGGGTGACGTTGCGCGTGTAATAGTTGATCCCCAGCCAGTCGATCGGCTGCTTGATCAACGCGAGATCTTCCGCCGGCCAGGCTGGCCACGCGTCGTCGAAGACATCCTTCAACTCTTCGGGATAGGCGCCGAGGAAAACCGGGTCGAGGTATTGCCGGTTCATGTAGGCGTCGGCGCGCTTCACCGCGGCGAGGTCTTCCGCGTTCTTCGATGCAGGATATTTCGGCTCGATGTTGACGACGATGCCGATGCGGTGTTTGCCGTTGGCGCGGTAGGCCTGCACCGCCGTGCCGTGCGCGCGCAGGAGATTGTGGCTCGCGATCGGCGCTTCGTATTTGCTGCGATGGCCTGGCGCGAGCGCGCCGTGCAGGTAGCCGCCGTCGGTGACGACCCAGGGTTCGTTCAAGGTCGCCCATTGCTGCACGCGATCGTCGAGCTTCGCATACATGACGTTCGCGTAGTCGGCGAACCAGCCGGCGATATCGGGATTGAGCCAGCCGCCGCGGTCGTCGAGCGCCGCGGGCAGGTCCCAGTGGAACAGGGTCGGCAACGGCACGATGTCGTTGCGCAGCAGTTCGTCGACAAGACGGCTGTAGAAATCCAGCCCCTTCTCGTTGATCTGTCCGCGTCCCTCGGGCAATACGCGCGCCCAGGCGATGCTGAAGCGGTAAGCCTTGAGGCCGAGCTCCTTCATCAGCGCGACGTCGTCCTTCCAGCGCCGGTAGTGGTCGCAGGCTACGTCGCCCGTGTCGCCGTTCGCCATCATGCCAGGCGTGCGCGTGAAGCGCTGCCAGATGCTCGGCCCGGCGCCGTCGGCGAGCGGCGAGCCCTCGATCTGGTAGGCACTCGTTGCCGCACCCCAGAGAAAATCCGCGGGAAACTGCACGCGTTGCGATGTTCCGGACATTCCCTGCGTCTGCGCGGTGTGAAAACGATTACAGCGAGGATAGCGCACGTGCCGGGGGATGTGTAGGAATCCGCTTCGGCCGTTCCGGTGATTCCGAACGCCTCGCTTTCGCGTCTGATTCCGGTGCCACCGACAAAATGAACAGTTGACAACGAAAGTAGTTACATGTAACGTTACTTGTAACCTTCGATGCCAAACAAATCCGCCAGCAAACCACGTTCCGCCGAATCCCGGCGCCAGCAGGCCTTCCGCGAACGCATGAAGGCCAGAGGCCTGATCGCGCGCCAGGTCTACATCCGCGCCGAACATGCCCCCGTACTGGCCCAGCTCGAACTCTCGTTACGCGAAGCCACGCTTTCCCCGCCACTCGTAACCATCAAGGATTACGCCGCCATGACCCACCCGTGGACCACCCAGACCCTGTTCGACGCGCTCGAAACCCATGTCGCGCGCGAGCGCCTGCCGTTGCGCCTGCGCCTGGAAGCCGGCGCCGAGCCGACGATCGCGATTTCGCTGCCCGAACACGGCGACCTCGACATCCACCTCGCCGCCTCGGGCCAGCAGCTGTTCGTGTCGACGCCGCTGTGCCTCGGCTCGCAGGTGCGCGACCGCGCCACGTTCAACGACGCCTGCCTGCGCCTCAATCCGCTCAATCCGCTATCGAACATCGGCCTGCAGAGTCTCGACGGTGAAGACGTTTATACGGTCTTCGGCGAACTCTCGACGCGTTCGCCAATCGCGAACATCGTCGAAGAAATCACGACGCTCGCCGACAACACGCTGCAGGCCGCGCATGCGCTGCAGAATTTCATCCATCGCGCCTGATCGAAGGAGAATCCGATGAGCATCCTGGAAAAAATCCTCACCCTGTTCCGCGGCGCGGCGACCGAAGCCGGCCAGTCCATCGTCGACAAGAACGCCGTGCGCATCCTCGATCAGGAGATCCGCGACGCGCAGAACGAGAGCGTGCGCGCCAAGGACGAGCTCGCGCGCCTGATGGCGCAACAGAAACTGGCCGGCGACAAACTGCAGGCCAAGCAGGACAAGAAGGCCGAGTACGAAGGCCATATCGCGCGCCTGCTCGCGACGAACGACCAGAATCTCGCGCGCGAAGTTGCGGCGAAGGTCGCGCAGCTCGAAAGCGAGCTCGCCGGCGAGCAGAAGGACTACGACAACCTTGCGGGCGCGGTCGAGAAGATGCACGCGGCGATCAAGACGGCCGACCGCCGCATCACCGGTTTGCAGCAACAGGTCGATCAGGTCAAGGTCAACGAAAGCGTGCTGCGCTCGCAGTCGGCGATCGCCGCGCGCCACAGCGGGCAGAACGCCAAGCTGCGTACCGCGCTCGATTCGCTCGAGCGGGTCAAGGCGCAGCAGGCCGAACGCGGCGCGCAGATCGAAGCGGCCGACACGCTCGCCAAGAGCGAAGGCGACGGCGATCTCGAAGCGCGCCTGGCAAAGGCGGGCCTCGTCGCCGGAAGCGTCAGTGCCGACGATGTGCTTGCGCGCTATCAGAAAGTCACTGCGACCGTCGAGCCGCCGGCACAGCTTGGCGCGCCCGCGGCGAGCCCGGCGCTGGCGGTACCGGCTGAGAAAACGAAGGCGGGCTGAGCCGCATCGAGTCATCCCGGCAATCCTTGTCGGGATGACGAGCAATGCAAGGGGAATCGCGATGGAATGGTTCGGCAACAAATCAAACGACGCATCCGCGCCGAAGCTGCCCTACGGCGCGCGTTTGCGCGGCGCGGTCACCTTCGATGACCTCACCGGCAAGCTCGGCGCGAGCACTTTCAATTTCGACTGGCCGGAGAGCCCGCAGACGATCGAGGCGATCGGCGACATCGATCTCGGTGCGGGCAATCGCCTCTATCGTCTGTACCTGACCGACGACGCGTTCCTGCAGATTGCGACGGTCAACGGCGAGCCCGGTGACGTCAACCTGTTCGTCTACGCCGAGTCGATCAATCCCGCGAGCAAGGATGCGTTCGAGCGCTGGTGCACGGCCGGGCGTCTGCCCGAGTACACGCTGGGTCACGCGAGCTACCAGCGCGTCTGGGGCGAAGGCGAGGGCATGGCGCCGCCGGTGCCGCTCGAGGAAAGCGTCTACAAGAAAGACCTGACGACGGCCGACTACGACCTGACCCTGTACTCGATGCTCTACTCGCGCGAGTTGCCGGGCATGGATCGCAACGAGCTGCTGCTCGTCGCCGGCGAGGATTCCGGCCCCACGGACTTCGTCATCAGCCAGGCCGTCGGCATTCCGCTGTCGACTGCCGAATTCGAGATCACCTGAAGGAGCTGCGTCATGCCGACCGACCTTGCCCATTCGCTGAGCACCCTGCCTGCGTTCCTCGCCTACTTCGGCCTCGCGATCGCCGTGACCGCCGCGTTCATCGTGGTCTATCTGTGGGTCACCCCGCACGACGAGATGCGTCTGATCCGAGAGAACAAGGAGGCCGCTTCGATCTCGTTCGCCGGAGCCTTGCTCGGCTTCATCATTCCGGTCGCGACCGCGATCGCGCAATCGGTGAGCTGGTTCGACTGCCTGGTCTGGAGCCTCGTCGCGCTGGTCGTGCAAGTGCTGGTCTTCGTCGCCGTGCGCCTGTTCCTGCCGCACATCTCCGAGGAGATCAGCAACGACGAGCGTGCACCAGCGATCTTCCTTGCCGGTATCTCGCTCGGCGTCGGCATCCTCAATGCCGCTTCGATGACGTATTGAAAAGCAAAGCTGAGTCTTCTGATCTTTTTCCCGCTTGGATAAGGCAATGAAACGTTCCCGTGCCCTGACTCTCGTGCTGATGGCGCCTGCGCCGTTGCTGCTTGCGGGCTGCGACAACGCGCCGGAAGAAACGCTGCGCAAGGGTTTTTACACCGATGTCGCTGCCTGCGAAAAAGACGGCAACGCCACCGACGTCTGCCAGCGCGCGTTCGACAACGCGGCCAAGGCGAACGAGGCGAACTCGCCGAAGTTCAAGACCAAGGATGAGTGCATCGCCCAATTCGGCGACCTGTGCCGCGAGCGCGTCGTGCACGACGGTGCAAACGAGTCGAGCCTGTGGACGCCGCTGATGGCCGGCTTCCTGATCTCGCAGCTGATGTCGCCGCGCTATCCGTCGGGTTACTACGACTCGTCGCCGATCTATCGCTTCCGCAGCGGGCAATACACCCAGTACGGCGACGACCGCAGCAGCGGTTTCGGCGGCGGTGCGTCAGGCGGCAGTTCGACGGCGCGCTCCTACCACTCGGTCGACATCACGCCGAACCGCGCCGTCACCGTGTCGCGCTCAGGCTTCGGTTCGGTGGCCGCAGCGCGCAGCGGCTGGGGTGGTTCGAGCAGCAGCGCGCGCGGCTCGTCGTCGTCTTCGTCAGCCGGCGGCTGATTCGTGCGTCGCATCGAGATCGCCGAGCGGCCCGACTGGCGCGCGAGTGCCGAGCGCCTCGGCTTCCGCTTCCACACGATCGATGACGACGTGTATTGGGACGAGCGCGCCTACTACGCCTTCACGCTCGAGGAGATCGAGCGCGACATCGAAGCGCCAAGCGGCGAACTGCACGAGATGGCGATGGATTTCGTCGCTGATTGCGTACGCGACGAAGCGCTGCTGAAACGACTCGCGATTCCCGAAGCCTACTGGGACTGGATCGCCGAGTCCTGGCGCCAGGCCGCGCCACATGTCTACGGTCGCATGGACCTCGCCTACGACGGCCGCGGCCCGGCGAAGCTCTACGAGTTCAACTACGACACGCCGACTTCGCTCTACGAAGCGGCATTCTTCCAATGGCTCTGGCTCGAGGAACAGAAGCAGCGTGGCGCGCTGCCCGCGCAGGCCGACCAGTACAACCTGATCCAGGAAAATCTGATCGAGGCGTTCGGCGCGATCGCCAAACGCTTGCCGCGGCCATTTTATTTCTCCGCCGTACGCGAGTCGGTCGAGGACCAGGCCACGATCACCTATCTGCGCGACTGCGCCGAGCAGGCCGGCATCGCGACCAAGGCGATCGCGGTCGAGGACATCGGCTTGTCAAAAGACGGCCGCTTCACCGATCTTGAAGACTACGTAATCGGCACGCTGTTCAAGCTCTACCCGCTCGAATTCATGTTTGCGGAAGAGTTCGGCAGAGCGTTGCCGAAGTCAGGCCTCCAGCTGATCGAACCGCCGTGGAAGGCGATCCTGTCGAACAAGGGCGTGCTGCCGCTGCTCTGGCAGCGTCACGAGAATCATCCGAACCTGCTGCCCGCGTTCTTCGAGAACGACGCGCGCACCGCGTTGCCCGCCGGCTGGGTGCGCAAACCGTTCTTCTCGCGCGAAGGCGCGAACATCGAGATGCACCTCGTCGACGATTCAACGACGGCGAGCGCAGGCCCGTACGACGATGCGCCGACGATTCGTCAGGCCGTGCATCCGCTGCCGCATTTCGCCGGCGGCTATCCGCTGGTCGGCAGCTGGGTGGTCGGCGATCGTCCTTCCGGCATCGGCATCCGTGAAGATGCCACGCTGATCACGCGCGACACCGCGCGCTTCGTGCCGCACATCATCGAGTGATGCGGAGCAGGCCGTGACCTGCTCCCTGTGCGCGCGTGCGCATCGTGCTCACAAACCCGGACCGCCGTGCGGTCCACCGGGTCCGCCGCCTGGTCCGCCGGGACCACCGCCGCAATGCGGCATCGCGCCGGCATTGGCGAGTGCGAGGTGATCGGCTTTGAGTTGCGCTTCAGCCGTTTGCACCGCGGTCGCGTCGGTGGCGATCTTGGTCTGGTCAGCGGCAGCGTTGCCGTTGTTCGCTGCGGCGTCGGTTTTCAGCTGGGTGAAATCGCTTTCGAGCTGGGCGTGTGCGTTCTTCAGCGCAGTATCGTCCGTTAGGAGGTACGACTGGATCGCTGTGTGTAGCGTCTGCTGTGTGGTCTGCAGTGCGCCGCGATCGGTGGTTAGCGTCGCCTGTGCAGTGACGGCGGCGGTGGAATCGCCGAGCGCAACCTCGATGCGATATTGCAGTTCATCGGAGCGGACTTGCGCGCACGCGGTTTCGACCGCGGCGGCTGCGGTGGTGACCGCGGTAGGCACGGTCGCGGCGGTCTGCGCCGCGGCGGGCCCGACTGAGATGATCGAGAGTGCGAACGGGAGGGAGAGCAGTCTGGTTTTCATGATGTGACCTCGGAAAGGTGGAGAGGCCGTCGCGCCGATGCCCGGGCATGCTCGATCTCGTGACCACGGACACCGACACGAGCTTGCCGGCATGTCCTTCGATCGGGCGCCGCGAAAACCGCATCGGCGCGACGGGTGCCCTGCATCCGGGTACGCGGTCGCAGGGCAACGGCAGCCTAGCGGGCGCGGTGCCGCAATGCCGTTAGAAATGCCTGAATCCATGAAGAATCCACAAAAGCGCGCAATGCGCAGACATCGTGGATACGCCTTCGCCCGCCGTCGCGTTAGCGAATCGTGAATACTGAAAATATCCACATTTATACATTGGTGACGCGGGAATAATCGGCGCGGAACCCGCTACTCCGACGGTTCCATCCGCGCCCATCGACAAGCAAGCAAGAAGGAATCCAGCCATGCCGACCCTCATCGATCCCGCGTCCGCGCAGAGCATTTTTGCGCCGCCGGCAAAACCCGCCGATTCATCGGTCGCCACCGTCCGTGACCCGGGCATGCGTCCCGCGCGCCGACGCATGCTCGGCGCGTTCGGCGCATTGTCCGCGCTGCCGCTGCTCGGCGAAGTCGCGTCACGCAACACTGGCCAGCTCGCGCAGGTGGCCACGACCGCGAGCATTGCGCCAAACATCGACCAGCAGGGCCTGAGCGGTGCCTGGTATGACCACGCCACGAGCGGGCAGGGCATGCTGATCGATGTGATCCCCGGGCAGGCCTACCTGTTCGGTGCGTGGTTCACTTATGACACCACGGCGGGCGACGCCAGCGCGCAGCGCTGGTACACCTTCGGCGGCACGATCGCCGACGATGCGAGCAGCGCGACGCTGACGATCTGGCAATCCAGCGGCGGCAACTTCAACGCGACGCCGAAGCCGTATGCGATCGAAGTCGGCAGCGCGACGTTGAGTTTCGACTCGTGCACTTCGGGCAGTTTCGTTTTCACGCTCAGCGACGGCCGCAGCGGCGTGATCCCGCTCGTGCGTCTGCTTTCCAACGCGGCCTGCACGTCGACCGACACGACGGCAACAGCGAGCGCCGCCGACTTCGCCCTGTCCGGCGCGTGGTACAACGTCGACACCAGCGGCCAGGGCCTGCTCATCGAGGTGAACTCGGCGTACCCGTACGTATTCGCGGCCTGGTTCACCTATGCCGAGAACGGCGAAAGCGGCGGCGCTTCCGGCCTGCGCTGGATGACCGCGCAAAGCACGGGCTACGCGGCGGGCGATCACACGATCAAGCTGACGCTTTACGTCGGCACCAACGGCACCTTCAATTCGGCGGCGACGAAGATCACCGTGACCGAAGTCGGCACGGCGACGCTCACTTATTCGAGCTGCGGCTCGGCCGTTTTCAGCTACGACTTCACCGCGGGCGAATTCGCCGGCAAGTCCGGTGACATCCTGCTGACGCGCACCGGCGCGACGCCGGCGGCGTGCGTGTTCGGCAGCAGCTGCGCGCTGATCCCGAGCGAAACCGACGGCCCGTATCCGTTGTATTCGATTCTCTCGAACACGGCGCTGCAGCGCCGCGACATCACCGAAGGCAAGACCGGCGTGCCGCTGCGCGTGGTGCTGCGCCTGATCAACGTCAACAACAGCTGCGCGCCGATCTCGAACGCGGCGATCTACATCTGGCACTGCGACAAGGACGGCGTCTACTCGGGTTATGCGAATCAGACCGGCGGCGTCAACGCAACCGGGCAGACCTTCCTGCGCGGCATCCAGGTCACCGACACGAGCGGCCAGGCCGTGTTCGAGACGATCTATCCGGGCTGGTACTCGGGCCGCATCACCCACATCCACATCCAGGCCTATCTCAACGACGTGTTGACCCAGGGCACAGCGGTGATCACGACGCAGATGGCGTTCCCGCTCGATGTGACGAAGGCGGTATACAATTCCACTTTGTATGCGGCGCACGGACAGAACACTTTGGTGACGAGCTTCGCCCAGGACAACGTGTTCAGCGACGGCACGACCTACGAGATGGCGACGATTGCCGGGGACGTCAGTAATGGATATGTCGCGACGTTGACGTTGGGTATCGCCGCCTAGCGCGTTTCGGCGGAGCTGTCCTCGAACAGTTCCGCCTGCGGCGGCAGCTCGTGTTCGTCGCGGAAATTGGATAAACCCACGCCAACGAGGCGATAGCGCGTGCGCGGCGGCAGGTCAACGCGCTCGCGCAGGCCGACGGCGAGCGCGACGAACGCCTCCTCGGTCTGCGGCGGCGCGGGCGGCGTGTGGCTGCGCGTGATGATGTGGAAGTCGGCAGTCTTGAGCTTGAGCACGACGGTGCGGCCAATGCGTTCGGTCTTGCGCGTCGCGCTCCAGGTTTTCGCCGCGAGCTCCCGGATCATCGGCTCGATCTCGCCGAGCAGCACGTCGCGCGCGAACGTGTCCTCGGACGAGATCGACTGCACGCTTTGGTCGGGATTCACGCGGCGCTCGTCGATGCCGAGGCTCAGCTCGCGCAGGCGCAGGCCGTAGCGGCCGAAGCGGCGTTCGAGTTCGCGCAGGTCGAATGCGCGCAGGTCGGCGCACGTGTGTACGCCGAGTGATTCGAGCTTCGCGTTCATCACCTTGCCGACACCGGGAATCTTGCCCACGTCGAGCGGTGC
>NZ_DASVOK010000341.1:0-2385 GCF_036383415.1 Rudaea sp.
GCGCTGAACTTGCCGGCAGCCACGACCGAGTTCGGGCGCAGGTCGGCGACGATCAGGAACTGCGAGAAGCCGCCTTCGCGACCGCGCGTGTCCACGCTGCCTGGCCTAACGTCTTCGGTGATGTCGACGAAGTTGCCGCCCAGCGGCGCCTTGAACAGACGCAACGGTGTGCCGGGTGCATAGCCGAGATTATGCGTGTGCACGCTCAGCAGGTAGGAATTGGTGAAGGAAAAGTCACCCGAGGGTTCGACCGTGATCAGCACCGGGAAAGCGGCCGGGACCGATACGAGCTGCGAATCCGGCAGCCGCGCCAACAGGCCGGACGCGTTGACGTTGACGAGCTGGGCCGTGATGCCGAGGTTGGCGGCGCTCAGGTTCTGCGTCGAGTCGAAACTGATGGTGAGGTCGGCACCGATGTTGCCGGGCAGCACGATTGCCGCGCTCGCGACATTACCGCTGACATTGACGGCCACGTCGGCATGCGCAAATGCAATCGTGCCGAACAACAACACGCACAGCGCGAGGGCCTGGCGGAACGAGGCGAGCAAACGGTGGGTCATGCGAGTCTCCGTAAAGCCATGCGCGGTTCAATCAAGGGCACGCGGGACCGTGCGTACCGTCCTAGCGTTGCGCATGTGACACTTCCCGGCATGTTGGTGCAGACGGGCCCAGCCGTCAACTTGTAGCGACTGCGAGTTCGCTAGCCGGAGCGCGTGCCCCGACGAATCTCTGCAGGATTGTCTGAAAAAAGGTCGTCCTGACCTTTTTCCAGACGAACCGCATCGGTAGGGGAGTCCGATGTGGCCTTCCACTCTCGGGTGCATCCCGCATCCCGAAGTTCATGGCTCATCCACTGAGCGTTTGTGCTGCAAACCGATGGCTCCACGGGCGGGCCACGGGTAGCCGACCGTCTTGATCATCCTCGATGCTTTGTGAGCCGAAGCATCCAGTCTGCTTGCGTCCAGGCGCCCTGGATATCCGGGTGATTCCTCATGGCGCCTGAGGGAAAACCCTCAGGCGCCCGGATTGCGGCGCTGTCCGTCACATGAGCGAGGACAGCAGGCGCACGCTTACTTGTTGTATGTATCGGCGAGCACGCCCGCCGACACCGCGTACTCCGCACGCGTGACATTGCGCGCCGGATCGAACCAGCCGTGGATCACCGGCTGCGGATCGAACGGCCCCTGGGTGAGCGTGTAGCGCACGTTCATCAGGCCGAGATCGATCGCGAGCTGGGTGTAGCCGCGCTTGTCCACCGGGATGCTGGAGGAGTCGTCGAGCTTGATGCGCTGGCTGTTGTAGGTCACGTAGACATCGCCGGTGTACGGCGCGGCGAGCGATTGCTGGCCGAGACTTTGCACCAGGCTGTAGGCCAGATCGCTGCGCGGCACCGTGCCGTTCGCCTTGAACAGGCCGTTCTGCAGCTGCATCACGCCATTGTCGACGCCGGTGCGATCCTTGAGCGCGCCGCCGAATCCGACCGCGGCTTCGGCGAACGGATAGTAGAAGTTCGAAGTCTGCAGATCGTTGAAGCTCGGCGTCTTCGGCAGCGACTGACGGATGCCCGCGCCCATCACGAGATATTCGGCGAGGTCGGAGCGCAGCAGGTTGTCGGTCGGATGGAATTTTCCGTCCGCTTCGCCATCGACGAGGCGGTGCGCGACGCCGTGCTGGATCGCGCCCGCAGCCGGGCTGCTGGCGATATCGGTCAAACCGGTATAGCCGCTCGCCTTGGTGAACTTGATTGTGCCGGTGACGGTGCCCGGGATCGCATAGCCGTTGGTGACATGCGCCGGGTCGAGCCCGGTGCCGCTGACCGAGCCGATGCCGCGCACGGTGACCGTCCAGGTGCCGGCCTTGCCGGGCGCGCCGACCGAGACGTTCGGCGCCTCCTCCGGCAACGAGATCGACGAGCCGTACTTGTTGCCATCCGGGTCGATCAGCACCAGCGCCACGGTCTGGCCGGTCGGCGGCGTCGCGCTGGCGTTGACCCAGGCCGTGTCAGTGCCGACCTGGAAGGTCTGCGACCCGGTCGTGCCGACCGGCGAGAAGGCGACCGAGAATGGCACGCTGCCGCCGTCGGCTTCGATCGCGTTCGCGTTGAACGTGCGCAGGCTGTTGACCGTCTTGCCGAAGCCGCTGCGCGCGCCCGACGCCTCGCTCAGCGCGGCATAGGCGTTGACGTAGCCGGCGCCGTCTTCCCATGCGGCGTAGCCGGGGATATTGGTCGCGCTGCGCTTGAGCAGGTCTTTCACCTGGTCGGGCGTCAGGTTCGGATTGGCTTCGAACAGCAGCGCCGAGATGCCGGCGGTGTGCGGCGTGGCCATCGAGGTGCCGCTCATCGTGGTGTAGAACGGGATGTACGCCGGATTGAGGTTGGCATCG
>NZ_DASVOK010000342.1:0-4882 GCF_036383415.1 Rudaea sp.
CGGGCGACGGCGCGACGTCGACGCCTTTCCAGCCCGGAATCACGATCGTGCCTGCCTGCGCCAGCAGGCTCAGGCCGCCGGATGCGGACACCTTCAAGCCGCCCATCGCGCGCAGTGGCCCTGAATCGACGGCACAGCTGCGGAACCGGTACCAGTCGGCACCGTATTCGGGGCGCGGCAGGCCGAACACTTCGGCCGCGCAGCCATACTCGAAGCTGCACAGCCCGTCGTAGACGAGGGCAACGACGAGGCGGTCGGGTCGGGACTGCGGGGATTTTTTCGGCATTGGCGGATTTTGATCGAATCGTGTCGTTTACGCCAATTGTGGTAGCGACTGCGCCGGCGAACAATGCCTCACCCCACACCTAGGAACTGGCATGAGCAACGCAGTCACCGACATTCCCGCCGCGTCCAGCACCGACGCCCTGCGTCATTTCGCCGCCGAATTCACCTACGAGACCGATTGCTGGGACGTGCACGAAGCGTTGCGCTCGGGCGACCCGGGCTTCGTTCTGCTCGATGTGCGCGGTCCGGCGCTGTATGCGCGCGAACATATTCCGGGTGCGATCAACCTGCCGCACGGCAAGATCGTCGCCTCGCGCATGGTGGACTATCCGCAGGACACCCTGTTCGTCGTCCACTGCGCCGGCCCGCACTGCAACGGCGCCGCGCGCGCGGCGCTGCGTCTGGCGCAGCTTGGGCGCCCGGTCAAGCGCATGGACGGCGGCATCACGGGCTGGATCGATGAAGGCTTTGAGCTGGCGCATGCGCTTCCGGTCGTCGTGGACGCTTGAGCGATGCGCGTCGCGGAAGCCGGCGGCGATTCGATGGCGAAGGCGAGCGCCTCGGCGGACATCCGTCCGCTTCGTCCCGAGGATTTGCCGGCGTTGATCGAGATGTGCGCGGAACACGCCGCCTACGAACGGGCGACGTTCGATCCGGTGGGCAAGGTCAGCCGGCTTGCCGCGGCGCTGTTTTCGTCGGTGCCGCGCGCCCACGCCTGGATAGCGTGGGACGCGGATCGCGCCATCGGCTACGCAACGGCGTCGCGCGAATTCTCTACTTGGTCGGCGTGCGACCATCTGCATCTGGATTGCCTGTTCCTGCGTTCCTCCGAACGCGGGCGCGGCATCGGCGCGATGCTGTTGCGCACGGTAGTCGCGGCGGCGCGCGCGCAGGACCTTTGCGAGTTGCAATGGCAGACGCCGGACTGGAACGCGCCGGCTATTGCGTTCTATCGGCGCTTCGGCGCGGCCGGCAAAGCGAAGATGCGATTCACGCTTTCACTGGACGCGGGTTAGTCCGCATCGTGTCGCTCTTCACCGATCACGCTCGGCGTGCCGACATAGAGCAGGGTGACGGTGGAGTGGGTGTCGTTGCGCGAGGAATGTGGCAATTGCGAATTGAAGTGCAGGCTGTCGCCGGGGCCGAGCACTGTTTCGATCTCGCCGACCCGCGAGTGCAGGCGGCCCTTGAGCACCATGACGAATTCCTCGCCGTCGCGCTGGTCGGTCGGAAATTCATGCCCCGGGGGAATTTCCATGAGGATCGCGTCCATCATGCGATGGATCAGGCTCGAGGAAAGATCGTAGAACGCGACCGGCGAGTTGATGCGGATGCGCGGGCGTTCCTTGGCGCGGCAGACGATGCTGCGTTCGGTCGGACTTTCGAGGAAGTATTGCAGGTCGACCTTGAGCGCCTTGGCCAGCGCCATCAGCGACATGATCGAGGGCACGGTCTGGTTGCGCTCGGCCTGGGAGAGGAACGGTGCCGACAGTCCGGCGCGCGCGCCGAGCTCGCTCAGGGTCAGGCCGAGCTGCTTGCGCCGGTGCTGGATGCGCGCGCCCATGCCGATATGCAGCTTGCCGAGGCGCGGTTTGGTTTTTCGCTTGGCCGCCATGGTCATGCGTTTGCTCCCTCTTTTTTCTTTTCGCTTCTTCCCGTCAGCGTCCGCCGGCAGGCCGCACCGGTACTTCGATATTGCACACGTCGATGTGCCCGGACGGTACCGCGTACCATTCTTCACGATGGTTGCGGCGCGATTCGACGTAGGCGTCGAAGGTTGGCGTGTCGGTGCGCAGCACTTCTAGCGCCACGCGTTCCTTTTCCGGCACGTCGGCGGCAACGCGAATGGCCTTGATCGGCGTGCGCTGCTCGGGCTTCTCGTATAGGCTGTAGGGGCCGGTACCTCGCGCGAGTGTGGACAACAATTCGATGCCCTTGACGACGCGGCCAACGACGGTGACGTTGCGATCGAGCTGGCGCGGCGGCGTGCCGATGACGACGTAGAGTTCCGCACCGCCGCCGGAGTCGGGCGCGTTGTCGCGGCCGACGCCGACCGAGCCGTAACAATGCGTGAGCCACATGCGCTGCGCCTTCGGATCGCGCGCCGAGGCGAAGCCGTCGGAGAATCCGGTCGCCGGTGCGTAACCGTCCGTGTCGGGCAGGCGCGTGAACGGCGCTTTTGCGTCGAGGGCGACGGTGAATTCGGGCGCGAGATGGCGCTTGGCCGTCTTGATCGGCTTGCGCGTGGCCTCGTTCTCGTAGTCGGGATCGTTCATCTGCACGACGTAGTTGTCCTGCGCGCGCACGATGAAGAGGCCGTCGTAGTACTGCTCGCGCGCGAGCGCGCGGATGTTGGCGATGTGGTTCGGCGCGAACGCGGGCGCGAGTTCGATGACGACGCGACCGCTCGGCAGATCAAGGTAGAGCGTGTTCTGCGGATCGAGTGCGCGCCAGTCGCCGGGTTTGGCTGCGGCTAGTACAGCGGCGGTGGTTTGCGCTGCGGCGGGTTTTGCTGCGGTCACGGGCGGCTTGGCGGGGAGGGATGCGGCGAGCATCGTAGCCAAGGCGAGCGCGCAAAGCGATGCGATGCGCACGGGGGAGCGGTTCGGACGATTTCGATACGGTCGGGCCATCGTCATATCCTCGATTGGTTTGCGGCAACCGTCCGTTCATTCCCGAAAACGCGGGAATGAACGGACAATGGATCACGACGCTCAGAACCAGTAGCGGAACGACGCGCCGATCGTGCGCGGCTGCACGCGGTAGGACCCGTCCGGATAGAACGGCGTCGCCGAGACCTGGCGCACCACGCCGTCGCTGTTGCCGAGGTTCTTGATGAATACCGACGCTTCCATCGAGCTCCACTGCACGCCGCCGCGCACATTGAACAGGTCGTAGGCATCCATCTCGCGATACAGCGAGAACGCCTGGTTGAACTGCGTGGTGCGCTTGCCGACATAGTTCCAGCCGCCCCAGACGAAGCCGTGCATGCCTTCGCCGAGCGGGAAGGTGTATTCGGCCGTCGCGTTGAGCGAGGTCTTCGGCACGAACGGCGCGGCGTCGCCGGCACGCGCGTTGAGCGGCGCCATGTCGGCGTCGAGCGTGGAATGCGTGTACGAGCCGCCCGCGGTGACCTTGAGGTTCTGGATCGGACGCCAGGCGATTTCAAGCTCCGCGCCCTTGCTGGTCAGGCCGGCCGCATTCTCGATGTAGTTGACGCCGCAGTTGAGGCCGCGGCGCACCTGCACGTTGCTCCACTTGATCAGGTACAGGCTGCCGTTCACGGTCAGGTGGTTGTCGAGCAGGCTCGACTTGCTGCCGACCTCGTAGTTCCACAGGTGATCCGAGCCGTAGTCGGTCGACGGATGCAAGTTGCCGGCCTCGAGTTCGGCACCGCACAGGTTCAGCGGGATGACCTGGTTGACGCCGCCGTAGCGGAAGCCCTTGGCCGCCTGCGCGTAGACCTGGTTGTTGTCGTCGACGTCGTAGGCGACGTTGACCTTCGGGTTGACGCCGTTTTCCTTCGAATGCTGCATGCCGTTCGAGGTCGCGCCGCCGTTGAAGAAGCCGGACTGGTACTGCCAGTGGCGCTCCTTCCAGTCGAACGCGCGCAGGCCGCCGGTCAGCGAGAAGCTGCCGAGCTTGTACGTGCCTTCACCGAACAGCGCGGTCTCCTCGATGTGCACGTTCTGGATACCCCAGAACGGATAGTCGACCGGCGCGCCGAATTCGGCGCTCGGAAATCCGGTGTAAGCATCCCAGCCCGGATTCGGGAAGGCGTTGGTGTAGCCGCGATTGCGCTTGTGATAGTAGGCGCCGAGCAGCCACTTGAACACGCCGTCGTCGTTGGAGACCGCACGCACTTCCTGGGTGAAGTCGTTGAGATGCGTTTGATCGGCCAGCGACGCCGTCGGCCCGTTTGGTGAAAGGCCGAGCGCCGGATAGGTCGACGTGTAGATCTTGTCGAGGTTCCAGCGGTTCAGCATGTTCATCTGGAAATACGACGTCGAGGAAACGATGCTGCCCCAGCCGAGGGCCTGGGTCAGGGTGAGGTTGGAAAGCGTGTAGTCCTCGTTCGAATTCTCCGGCGACTTGTAGGCGCGCGTGTAGTTGCCGGTCTCGTCGAGGCCACGGCCGTGGTCGCTCTGGTCGTGGGCCCACAGCGACAGGTCGACGGTGAGGCTGTCGGTCGGCAGCACGCGCAGGGCGACGCGGCCGCCGACGGCGTTGGCGCGGTTGATGTTGTTTTCGCCGGTGGTCGTGTTCTTGATGAAGCCGCCGTTGCGGTCGTCGTACATCGATACGCGCAGGCCGGCCACATCCTTGACCAGCGGCACGTTGATCACGCCGCGCAGGTCGTAGCTGGTGCCGCCGTGGTCGATGTCGGCGATCGAGGTTTCGACGCTGCCTTCGACCGTGTCGAGCAGCGGCTTGCGCGTGACGAGGCGGATGGCGCCGGCCATCGAACCGGCGCCGTACAGCGTGCCCTGCGGACCGCGCAGCACCTCGACGCGCTCGAGATCGAACAGGCCGAATTCCGGATTGAAGCCGTTGACCGACACCGGCGAATCGTCGACGTAGAGGCCGACGGTCTCCT
>NZ_DASVOK010000343.1:0-3640 GCF_036383415.1 Rudaea sp.
ACGTCATTCCGGAATGACGAGCAAAAACATCTACAACCACCCCTTCTGCCGCGCCAGCCGATAGGCCTCGATGCGGTTGCCGACGCCAAGCTTGCCGATCGCCTCGGAAAGATAGTTGCGCACCGTGCCCTGCGAAAGATGCAATTGCTCGGCGATGTCACCGGCCGACAGTCCTTCTCCGGCCAAACGCAGGACTTGGCGCTCGCGATCGTTGAGCGGATCGGCCTCGCTCCAGGCTTCGAGCGCGAGTTGCGGATCGATCGCGCGGCCGCCGCGGTGCACCTTGCGCAACGCGTCCGCGAGCTGGTCGGCCGGCGCGTCCTTGAGCAGGTAGCCGCTGACGCCCGCGTCGAGCGCGCGGCGCAAAAACCCGGGCCGCGCGAACGTGGTGACGATGACGACCTTGCACTCGATTCCGCGCTCGCGGATGCGCTGCGCAAGTTCGAGGCCGGTGAGACGTGGCATCTCGATGTCGGTGACGACGACGTCGGGCACGTCGCGCTGCACGAACTGCCACGCCTCCTCGCCGTCGGACGCGCTGCCGATCACGTCGAGATCGGATTCGAGCCGCAGCAGCGCGGACAAGGCACCGCGCACCATGGCTTGGTCTTCGGCAAGGAGGACTCGGATCATTTCCGGAAACGGGAAGCGGTTGGGGAAAATCGAAACGCCAGCGAATTCTACGCGCGCCGCAGCGTTGCCGCAGATTCGGATTCGCCGGCGGCCAACGGCAACGGCGCGGTCACCTTCAGCAACGTGCCGCGTCCCCGCTGCGAATCGACGTGCAGTTGCGCACCGATCGCGGCGAGGCGCTCGCGCATGCCGGCAAGGCCATTACCGGGCACGATCGCGCCGCCGCGGCCATCGTCCTCGACGCGCAGGGTCACGGCCTGCTTTGCCGCCTCAAGCACGATGCGCACATGCGACGCGCGCGCGTGACGCTGGATATTGGTCACCGCCTCGCGCAGGCTCATCGCCAACGCAGTCTCGACCTCGACCGGCAGGCAGACGTCGGCAATCTCGCATTCCAGATGCACGCCGTTCGACTGCAACAGCAGCTTTGCCGAAGCGAGCTCGGCGGCGAGTCCCGCCGCGCGGATGCCGGTGACCGCGCGCCGCACCTGGGCGAGTGCGTCACGAGCGATGCGCTCGACGTCGGCCATCTCGCGCTTGGCCGCGGCGGCATCGCGGTCGAACAGCTTGTTCGCGAGCTCGGACTTCAGCGCGATCAGCGACAGCGTGTGGCCGAGCAGGTCGTGCAGGTCGCGGCCGATGCGCTCGCGCTCGGCCGTCGCCGCGAGCCGGCGCACTTCGTCGTGACTCAGACGCAGTTCAGCCTCGCGCTCCTGCTTGCGCAGGAAATTGATGTTCATGAAGGCGACGGCGAGCGCGATCAGCAGGGCGCTGAGCAGATAAACCCAATAGAAGTGGAGCAGCACGATCCACTCGAACGAATACAGCACGAGTACGCAGAGCATGTTGCGCACCGCGACGCGCGTGCTGCCCGAGAACACCAGGTAGGCACAGCCGTAGATGATGTAGCCCTGCGCGCCCGGGTTGACCGGGGTGACCGCGAAACCGAGCGCGACCATGCCAAGCGCACACCAGATCACCTGCTTGCGGTCGCGGTAGTAGACGCGGAAGAACAGCCACAGGAACACGGCGAAACTGGCCAGCGTCGGCCACAGCCAGTTCGGGAAGCTGTCGCCGGTCTGGAACATCGGCGTGGCGAAGATCCAGAACGTCCACACCAGCATCAGCAGTGGCAACCAGTGCACCGTGCGTTTCGCGCCGATGCTGTGCGCGTAGCCGGCCAGCAGCGAATCGTCGCCCGGTTTGATGTAGTCGAGGATCATGATGTGCCCGCGGCAGCGCTTCAGCTCTTCGACGACGCCAGCCAGCGCTGCACGCCGACTGCGATCAGGATCAGCGGCCACCATTGGCGGACAAGGTGAGCGATGCCGGGGATCAGGCCGAAGTTGACGAGCAGGAAGAAGATGCCGAGTCCGATCAGGATCGCGCCCGTGGTTCTGTTTGCCGATTGCATGTCCTGCTCCTCCTCAGACAAACGCATTGTCGCATCGCCCACGCGCCGGGTGCGCGCGCGTCATGGCGTTCATGCCGTCCGTGCCAGCCAACGCCGCGCGACCGCGAAGCAGACGATCGTGAACACCGCGAGAAAACCGAGATGACCGAATGCGCCACCCGCATGCTCGCGCCCTATCGCTGCCAGCGCAAGCTGGGCGAGATGATACGGCGGCCAGAGCACGGCGATATCGCGGATGAACTGCGGCAGCATGCTCAGCGGCATCCACAGTCCGGACAGGAACGCCATCGGCAGGTAGATGAAGTTGACGATCGCCGGCGACGCGGACGCGTTGGCGCGGCTGCCGACCAGCAAGCCCAGCGCGCAGAACGGTAGCACGCCGAATGCCGCAATCGCACCGAGCAACAGCCATTGCGCGGGGTCGAGGCGCACGCCGCCGAGCGTGGCCGCCATCGCCGCGAGCATCGCGTAGATGATCAGCGCAAAGGCCATCGCCATGAGCATCTTCGCCGCGAGATAGGCGCCCGGCGGCATCGGCGCGACGCGCTTCAGCGCCAGCCAGCCGCGCTCGCGTTCGATCGCGATCGACACGCCGAAACCGAACAGCCCGGGCGCCATCACGCCGAATACGCTGTAGGTGGCGAACAGGTAATGGGCCGCAGCGCTGTTGCCACGGTTGAGCAGGACGCCGAATAGCAGATAGAACAGCGGCGGAAACAGCAGCGAGGGAATCGCGAATGCGGGCGTGCGCAGCACGCGCAGGAATTCGTATTTCGCTTCGAGCGCGTAGCCGCGCCATGCGTGGAACGGGACATGATCCGGTGCGGACGATGCGGCAAGGATCGTGTCCATCATGCAGCCTCCCTGGTGATTTCCACAAACGCCTCGGTAAGCCCCGCGCGACGAACCTCGAGCTCGCTCAGCTGCGCATCCTCGAACAGCAGCTGGCGCACGACGATCTCGGCCGCATCGGTGACGATCTCGACGCGCCCGCCGTCGCGCGCGACGCTGCGTACTTCCGGCCAGCGCGCAATCGCCGCGTCCGCGAGCGTGGTGACGCAGCGGATGCGCCGCGAAGCGACGCGCGCGCGGATCTCGGCGACCGTGCCCTGCGCGACAATGCGGCCCTGCGCGAGAACGACGACGCGATCGGCCAGAGCCTCGGCTTCTTCCAGATAATGCGTGGTCAGCACCACCGCGCAGCCCTCGGCGACGAGCTGGCGGATCGCGCGCCACATCGTTTCGCGCGCGTCGATGTCGAGGCCGGTGGTCGGCTCATCGAGGAACAGCAGTTCCGCGCGCCCGCAGATCGCGAGCGCGAACTGGGCGCGGCGCTGCTGGCCGCCGGAAAGCTTTGCGTAGCGACGGTCGAGCAGATCGTCGACACCGGTCAGCGCGACGATGTCGGCAACGGTACGCGGCCGCGCGTAATAGTTGCGGAACAGGTCGATCAGTTCGCCGACGGTCAGCGTTTCCGGCAGCGAGGTCGCCTGCAGCATCGCGCCGATGCGGCGGCACGCGGCCAGCGCATTCGGCGCCGCGTCGAACAGCGAGGCGCTGCCGGCATCGGCCCGCTGCAGGCCGACGAGCAGC
>NZ_DASVOK010000344.1:0-3344 GCF_036383415.1 Rudaea sp.
CAACAGGGCCGTGCCGAGAAGGGTGGGTCGTATCATGGTGAACCTCCCGTTTTGGTGTTGGATGCGGCAGGGACGCCGATCTTTTCGAGTTTCTGCAATTCCTCTTTCGCGACGGCCGCGCTGAGCGGCAGATACTTGCCGTCGCGCTGCACGAGTTCCTGGCCCTCGCGACTCAGCACGAAGCGCGTGAACTCGCGGACTTTCGGATCGAGCGCCTGCCCCGGCTTCAGGCTGAGCCAGAACGACTGGTCGCCCCAGAGCGGATAGCTGCGGTCCTGCAGCGTGTCGATCGTGTACTTGACCGCCGGACTATTCGCGTCCTTGGCGACGTCGAGGATGCGAACGCCGGGAGGAAAACCCTGATGGAAGCGGATGTAGCCGATCGCGTAGGGATCGGCCTTGACGTGGTCGAAGATCTGGTTCGCTTCGAGATAGGTGCGGCCGTCGGGTTTCTTGAAATTCGCATAGGTGTGCAGGTCGCCGTTCCACTTGTCGCTCGACTGCAGCACCTTCGCGCCGAACTCGGTCGCGGTCGCGTAACGGATTGCGAAACCGTGCGGATGTATCGGCTTGTCCGCCCATTCGCCGGCAAGGCCCATCTGCCCCCAGGTGCGGATGTCCTTGTCCGCGCCGCGCGCGAACTCGGGATGCCAGATCTGTCCGACCCAGCCACCGTCGCGTACCGAGCCGAAGATGCCGTCGAGCTGCTGCATCGTGATCTTGGTCAGCGGGTTCTTTTCGTTGACGATGATGACGATGTTGTTCTGCCAGCCGACGTAGTCGTAGGAGCCGGTGAACACCGAGATGCCGATTGGCTCTGAGCCCTTGACGCGAAGGTGCGCGAGGCCGTCGTAGAAACTCGGGTCGTGATTGATGCCGATGTCGGCGAGGTCGAGGTACAGCGTCGGCACTGCGATGGCCGCCGTCGGCAGGTTGTATTCGATCTTGATGCCGGGCTGCAATTTCTCGAATGCCTCCTTCCACCACTTGCCGAGCGGAGAGAAGTCGACATAGTTGTTGCCGCTGACACGCAGCGGGCCGCTCACTTTTTCCTTAGGCACGTAGTGCGGCAGGCCGCTGAGGTCGAAAGTCTTGGTGTACGACTTCGCATTCGCGCGCTCGTTCATGCGTGCCTTGCGCTCGGCTGCCGAACCCTGCGGCAATTTCTTCGACTCCTCGGTGGGCTGCGACTGCGCGGCGCAGGCGGCATCGCAGCCGCTGGCTGCGTCCGCCTTCTTTGCATCCTGCGCCACTGACTGCCCGGCTGCGCAGAGCATCGAGAATGCGAGAACGATGCGTCGGAAATTCTTCGTCATTTCCTTCCCTCCAGTTTCGTCAGTTCTTTTTTTCCTGGGCGACAGGTACGGGCTTTGGCCATGCCCGATCCGATTGGCGCCTTCCGGTTTGCCGGATGAGGATGCGTCGGCGGCATTCGCCATCGACGCATCAGAAGCGACGCCACGAAGAGTGCGGCAATGAATCCGCCGGCGATTTCCTCATCGCTGCGCGCAGCTCTTCGGATCGCGTCAGTCGAGCTTCTTGAGCTGCTCGGCAATGTAGCTCGCCGGCAGCGGCGTATAGATGCCGGCCTTGGCGATGATCGCCTGGCCTTCGCGGCTGAGAGCGAAACGCAGGAACTCGCGCACCTTCGGATCGAGCGCGCGGCCGGGCGCCTTGTTGACGTAGACGAAGGCGTCGCGGGTCAGCGGATAACTGCGATTGGCAACGTTGTCGGCGGTCAAGGCCACGGCCGCGGCGCCGGCTTTGGGCGACAGCGGAACGACCTTGACGTTGGGATAGGCCACGCACTTGGTGCCGTCCGGATTCACGCAGGATCCATCGACGTGCATCATCGCGCCGAAGGCGACGGCGTACTTGTCGCGACTGACCGCTTCGAGCATGCGATCGCTGTTGACCGCGCGGCCTTCGGCGCTGTCGGGCGCTTCCTTGGCTTCGACGTACTCCATGAAATTCGGGTTCATCTTCGTCGACCAGTGCAGCACCTTGCGCTGGAAGTTGATGATGAAACCCGGCGCGACATAGCCGTGCGTGTGGATTTGCTGGCCCGCCCAGTCACCCTTCAGGCCGAGCTGGCCCCAGGTGCGGATGTTCTTGTCCGCACCGCGCGTGTATTTCGCGGTGAACAGCAGGTTGTGCGTCTCGTCCTCGCCGATGGCCCAACCGCCAGAGCGTTCGGAACCGAAGATGCCGTCGAGCTGTTCCATGCTGAGCTGGGCAATCGGATTGTCCTTGTTGACGATGATCGCCATCGGCCACAGCGTGCCGCGCTTTTCGTAGCCACCGGTCGCGATCGAGATTTCGGTCGGCACGTAGCGGTAGGAGTTGTAGAACGGCATCTCGTCGGTGATCTTCGCGTCATCGCCCATCGGCGCGACGTCGGAGACACCCGAATACATCATGCCGAGCGCACCCTCGCTGCTGGTCTGGAAATTGGTCGACACGACCGCGTCGGGATGGAACTTCTTGAAGCCCTCGACGAGCAGGTCTACGTTGCCCTTGAGTTCGCTGCCGGCGATGCGCAACGAACCCTGCACCTTGAATTCGGGCTTGTAGGCCGGGAGCTGGTTGACGTCCGGCGCTTGCGAGAAGGCCACGTTCGAGATCAGGCCGGCGATGGCGGCGGCGAGAGAGCAGGCAGTGCGGCGGCGAATCCGATGTAGCTTCGACATGTCCAGTGACTCCGTTTTAGCTTGGGTGAACGAGATGAAAGAGATGCGAATCAATCGAGCTTGGCGCGCTCCTCGCGCACGAGCTTCGAGGTCAGCGGCAGATAGTTGGCGTCGTCGGCGAGAATCTGCTGCCCGTCCCGGCTCAGGATGAAGCGAAGGAATTCGCGCAGCCTGGGCTCGATCTGCTTTCCCGGAGCGCGATTGAGATAGATGTAGATGTTGCGGGCGAGCGGATAAGTGCGGTTCTGGAAACTCTGCCGGCTAGGTGCGACGTACGAGCCGCCTTCGGATTCCGCGAGCACGACGGCCCTGAGTCCTTCGACCTTGCGTGCCTGCGGCTCGACGGTCCAGGCGATGCCGAACTTGTCGTGCGCAAGTTCGCTCGCGAGCATGTGCTGCAGGCCGCCTCGTTGTTGTGGATCGTCGGAGCCGATCATCTTGCTGCCGGTTTCGACGTATTCGCGGTAATTCGGGTTCCACTTGTCGCTGTTGCCGAGCACTTTCAGCTGGAAGAAGCGCGACGTGCCGGACGGCGCGTGGCCGAAGGTCTGGATCGGTGCGTTCGCCCACTCGCCCTTCAAGCCGAGCTGCCCCCAGGTGCGAATGTCGCCTTCCCTGCCACGGCCATGGCCGAGCATCCACTTGAAGCCGTCG
>NZ_DASVOK010000345.1:0-6179 GCF_036383415.1 Rudaea sp.
CTGTTGCGTCGATTATTGCTGTCGACGATGCAGACCGAACGTTTCGATGATCTGCCGATTCCGTTCCGCTCGGTCGCGACCGACATCGGCAAGGGCGAGAAGGTCGTGTTCGCCAAGGGCGATCTGGCCATGGCGATCCGCGCGAGCATGTCGGTGCCCGCGGCGTTCGCGCCGATCCGCTACCAGGGCCACCTGCTCGTCGACGGCGGCATCGTCGACAACGTGCCGATCGACGAGGCGCGGAAACTCGGCGGCACCCACCTGATCGTGGTCAATGTCGGCCAGCCGCTCGCCGCCGAGGACGAGCTGACTTCGCCGTTCGCTATCGCCAACCAGATGCTGACCGCGATGATGCAGCGCCAGACCGAGGCGCAACTGCGCACGCTCGGCGCGAACGACGTGCTGCTCGTGCCGCAGCTCGGCGACATCACCAGCGCCTCGTTCGACCGCGCCACGCAGGCGATGGCATTCGGCGCCAAAGCCGCGGAGGACAACCTCGGCCCGTTGCGCACGCTGGCCGTGAGCGAGGGCGACTACGCACAATTCAGCGCGCGCCATCGCCAGCGACCGTTCGACGCGCCGCTGATCGCGTTCCTCGAAGTACTCGGCGGGCGCAGCCGCACCGCGGACTACGTCAAGCAGCGCCTGTCCGACCTCGTCGACAAGCCATTCAATACGGAAGAAATCGAAAAGCGCATCGGCCTCGCCTATGGCGAAGGCAGCTACGAACGCATCAGCTACGACCTCGTCGATCGTGTCGGCCGTACCGGCCTGCTCGTGCAGCCGGTCGACAAGGGCTGGGGACCGAACTACCTGCGCCTCGGCCTGCGCCTGGCCGACAATTTCGCCGGGCGCAGCAGCTATCAATTGTTCGCCGAAGCAAACTTCACCGGACTCAACTCGCTTGGCGGCGAAAGCCGCAACCGCGTCCAGCTCGGCCAGGTCACCGAGCTGTACAGCGAGTTCCTGCAGCCGTGGGGACGCCTGGGCCAGTTCTACGTCGCCCCGCGCCTGCAATACAAGGCCTACAATTTTCCGCTCGACGATGACGGCCGCGAAGTAGCCGAATACCGCCGCCGCCGCAGTCTCGGCGCGCTCGAACTCGGCTACACGCCCGACGCGAGCTGGCAGTTGTCGACCGCGCTCGAATACGGCCGCGATGCGGCGAATCTGCGCATCGGCATACCGGACGGCCCCGTGCAAGGCGGCGGCCTGGCGAAAAACGTCGCCACCGACTTCGGCGGCATCGTGCTGCGTGCGGTCTACGACGACCTCGACAACGGTGCGTTTCCCACGCGCGGCATGCGCCTGGATCTCTCAGAGGAACTGCTGCTGACCCAGCTCGGCTCGAGCGACGCCGCACGCATCACCCGCCTGCGCTGGGACTGGGCCTTGTCGCACGGCGCGAATCATTGGCTGCTCGGCGCCAGCGTCGACACCGCCGGCGGCAGCGGCGCGAACGTGCAGATCGCGGCACTGAGTCAGATCGGCGGCCTCGCCAATCTTTCCGGTTACACCGAGAACCAGTTGTTCGCCTCGAACACCGCGTTGCTGCGCGCGATCTACTACCGGCGCATGACCAACGCCGACGCGTTGTTCAGCGTCCCGCTCTACCTCGGCGGCAGTCTCGAGGCCGGCGGGCTGTGGAACCAGCGCCGCTACATCGGCAGGAATCTCATCGGTGCCGGCAGCGTCTTCGTCGGCATCGACACCTTCCTCGGCCCGATATTCCTCGGCTACGGTTACGCGCAGGGCGGCCACAATGCCGCATACCTGACGTTCGGTTCATTGCTGCGCACGAACGAATAGACTCGAACGAATGGAAGGACAACCCGCTGTTGAGCTGCCCGCAGGGTCAGCTCGAACAGCGGGAGTTAGTCCGGCGCACCGCGCCGGACTAACCGGTATTCTGCATCCCCGCCGAAATGCCGTTGACCGTCGCGACGAGCGCCGCGAACAGCGCTTCGTCCTCGCGGTTCGCCACGCGCCAGCGCGAGACGAGATCGATCTGCATCAGGTTCATCGGGTCGAGATACGGATTGCGCAGGCGGATCGACAGTGCCAGGCGCGGATCGTCGGCGAGCACGCGGTCGGTGCCCTTGAGGCGCAGGATCCACGCCTCGGTGCGCGCGAATTCGGCTTCGATCTGCACGAAGAATCTCTCGTGCAGCGGGCCCGCAAGCCGCGAGAATGCGGCTGCGATCGGAAGATCGGATTTCGCCATCACCATCTCGACGTCGTCGAGCATCGTGCGGAAGAACGGCCAGCGCTGCGCCATCTCGCGCAGAACGTCCTCGCCGACCTCGGCCGCGGCTTTTTCCAGCGCGGTGCCGACGCCGTACCAGCCGGTCAGACCGCTGCGGTTCTGCGTCCACGCGAACACCCATGGGATCGCACGCAGGTTGTCGATCGAGCCGGCGCCGCGGCGCGAGGGTCGCGAGCCGAGCGTCATGCGTTCGATCACGTCGATCGGCGTCGCCGCGCGGAAGTAGTCCGCGAAGCCCTCGGCGCGAACGAGCGCGCGATAAGCTTCGGCGCCATGGCGTGCGGCGACATCGACTGTGTTGCGCCAAATCGCCTCGCGCGGCTCGGGCGGACGTGGCCGCACCGACGCCTCGAGCACGGCGCCGACGGTTTGTTCGAGATTGCGCAGCGCGAGCGCGCGGATGCCGAACTTGCGGTGAATCACCTCGCCCTGCTCTGTCACGCGCAGGCGGCCGGCGATCGAACCGCGCGGCGAAGCGATCACCGCGCGCGTGGTCTTGCCGCCGCCGCGGCTGACCGAGCCGCCGCGACCATGGAAGAACGCGATCTGCACGCCTGCACCCTGGGCGATCTTGAGCAGCTCGACCTGCGCGTCCTGCAGTGCCCAGCGCGAAGCGACGATGCCGCCGTCCTTCGACGAATCGGAGTAGCCGAGCATCACCGTCTGGCGATCGTCGCGCGCCGCGAGATGCGCGCGGTAGACCGGATCGGCGAACAGCGCCGCCAACGTCGCCGGCGCGTGCTTCAAGTCGTCGACCGTCTCGAACAGCGGCGCGATGTCGAGCGGCACATGGCCGTTGCCGTCGACGAACTGCGCACGCCGCGCCAGCGCGAGCACGGCGAGCACATCGGCCGCGCTGCGCGCCATGCTGATGATGTAGAGGCCGATCGCGCCGGCACCATAGGCGTCGCGCGCGTAGGCGAGTTGATCGAACACCGCGTCGAGCATCGCGCCTTTTTCGTCGGCGGGTTCGGGCAGTTCTGCATCGCCGCGCGCATGCGCTTCAAGCGTCGAAGCCTGCGTGGCCGCATCACGCGTTTCCCATTGTTCGTCGCCGAGCGCGACCGCGAGCGCCGCGGCGTGCACGCGCGAATCCTGGCGCACGTCAAGCCGCGCGAGATGGAAGCCGAACGTGCGCACGCGCCAGAACAGGCGCCGCACCGAGAACCAGCCGGCGTTGCGGCCCTTGTTCGCGCGCAGGCTGTCGGCGATCAACTGGATGTCGGCGGAGAATTCCGCAGACGAGCCGTAACCCGACTCCTTCTCGTCCGCGGTCGCCTGCAGGCGCGCGCGCACGAACGCGAGCAGCACGCGATACGGCATGTCGGAGTAGCGCGGATTGATCGTCGCGGCGATCTGCGGCAACTGCGCGCGATAGTGCTCGATGCGCGCAAGTACCACGGCATCAAACTGGGTGTGGCCGATCGTCTGGCTCAACTCGCGCGCGAGTTCGACGATCTCGGCGTCGTAGCGACGCAGCGCGAGCTCGCGCTGCGCGCGCAGCGTCGCCGCGATCGTGTCGGCGTTGACGTTCGGGTTGCCGTCCATGTCGCCGCCGACCCAGGAGCCGAAGCGCAGCATCGTCGGCAGCGGCAGCGTCTCACCGTAGACTTCGTTGAGCGCCGACTCGAAGACTTCGTAGAACACCGGCACGACGCGATAGATCGGGCCGCCGAGATAGAAGCCGACGTGCTCGAACTCGTCCTGCACGCGCGGGCGCGCATGCGAGGCATCGGCGGTCTGCCAGCCTGCAGTCAGCGCCATGCGCAGGCGGGCGAGATCGACCTCGCGTTCGTGCGGCGTGCGCTGCGCGTCGAGATCGGCGATCAGGCAGCGGAAGATCACCGACTCTTTTTCGAGCAGCGTGCGGCGCACGGCCTCGGTCGGATGCGCGGTGAACACGGGCTCGATGTCGAGCTTGGACAGCCACGCGGAGATTTCCTCCAGCCCGACGCCGGTACTCTTCAGGCGCTGCAGCACGTCCTTCAAACTGTCCGGCTGCGCGGTTGCGCCGGCACGCTCGTAGTCGCGGCGGCGGCGGATGCGATGCACGCGCTCGGCGATGTTGACGACCTGGAAATACGTCGCGAACGCGCGCGTCAGCTGCTCGGCCAGATGCGGATCGAGCCCGGACACCTGCGAGGCGAGCGCCTCGGGCGGGTCGCCAGCGCTGCGCAGGCGGATCGCCGCCGTGCGGATCGCCTCGACCTTGGCGAAGAACGCATGCCCCAACTGCTCGGCCAGCATGTCGCCCACCATCGCGCCGAGCCGGCGCACATCCTCGCGCAGCGGCCCGTCGGTCGGCAGGAAATCGATTTCGCGTCGCTTGTTCACGGCCACCGGCGGGTACTCGCTGATCGTCAGTTATCAGCGGTACTTTGCCATGAATTTGTGCAATGCAACAGCCTTTTCGGTCGCAGCGTTTGGCCGTCCAGATGCTCAGTCTTCGCCGGGCAGCGGTTTGTCGCGCGTCAGGATCTTCGCAGCGATCGAATCGCCGACGAGCTTGCCGTCCTTGATCGAGATCGTCGTCGCGGCGGCGGGGTTGGTCACGTTGCGGGTTTTCAGATCGATGCTGCCGTCCATGCCGAGCTGGACCAGACCGATATCGGCGATCGACAGCGGCTTCCCGGCGGTCAGATTCGTCGCGCCTTTCTGCGGCCGCACGATCCACGCGCTGCCCGCAGAACCTGGGGCGAGGCGGCCGACACCGTCGGCGCCGATCAGCAAGGCGGTCTTCTCGTCAACACCGATGCCGAATATTTTTCCTGCGCCATGGCCGGCATCGAGCCGCGCGAGAAAGGCGATCAGGCGGCCGAGGCGATGGCGCTGCGAGAAGTGCGTATCGGTGATGACGTCCTCGAGAAAGCGATAGTGGAGGAAATCGTTCTCCAGCGTTACGCCCTTGTCGAACGGATCGGCGAGTGCGACCTTCGATTCCATGCTGCCGCCATCGAGCGCACCGTAGCTGTAGTGGCCGAGGATGGCGAGGCCCGCGCTCGATCCGCCGATCAGCCGGTTCGCGGCGACGTGTGCGTTGAGCGCCTCCTGCACCGGCGTGCCCTTCCAGTAGCGGATGTAGTTCGACTGGTCGCCGCCGGCGAGGAAGATGCCGTCCGCGTTCTTCAGTGCAGCGACGACGCGCGGATCGCTCGACGCCTCGCGATTGTGGAAGACGATGGTCTCGGCCGAGGCGACCGGACCCCATTCCTTCAGGTACGACTCGCCGTAGCTGCCATCGGTCGGATCGTAGCTGTCGTCGCTGACCGCGCGCAGGATGACGATATGGCCGCCGCCCGCATGCGTGGCGATGAAGCGGTAGGCCGCATCGAGCTTGCCGCCTCCACCCATCAGGGCGAGGCCGAATTCGGTGTGCGCGGCGCGCGGTTTGGACGGATCGCCGCTGACGAAGTAGTCGAAGTTCTTGTCGCGGTAGTTCTTCGCCGCCGCGGGCGCGGTGAAGCCGCCGTCGGCGGCATGCGCGAACGCAGCCCAGGCGATCAGGGAGATGGCGGCGATGATGCGGATTCGCATGCGGATGACGTCCTCGTTGGCAATGGTGGTTCCGTGACGAGTCCGGCGCCGGATTTTGAAATATCCCCCTGGGAACCTCTTGAAACCGTAGCGAGCGAAGAGAATTTGCGCGTCGCCGAAGCGCAGGAACCGGAGTGTACATATCAGTACATGAGGATTCCGAGCACCGCCGGCGCGCAAATTATCGAGCGCAGTAGGTTTCGAGAGGTTCCCCCATTTCAATCCAAGGCCGCATAATCGTCTTTGTATCCACACGGCACGGCAGGCGGCGATTTGAGTCAGGCAGATTTCCAGCACGAATCCGCTTTGGAAAAGCCAGAGGGCAACGGCGGTGCGGCGCATGCCGCGCAGGTCGCCAGCCTGTTTCGCGAGCACAACC